>CALQCP020000033.1 GCA_943329105.2 Chitinophaga pinensis
CAACAGGCGGCATACATGGTGGGACGGTCCGCCAACGAATTGAGTAAGAACGAGGAAGCACGCAGTGCCTTTGCCATTGCCGCACGAAGCAACGACCCCGTAGTCGCTGGGCGCGCCTTAGCCATGCAGGGTGCCATGGCCGTTGAGGATAATCGTTGGGCCGATGCCGCCAGTTCATACACCGCGGCCGCCAGCAAACTCACTGGTCCAGAGCAAGCGCAAGCACGCGAGCGGGCATCAGATGCTGCAGCGAAAGCCGCCGAGGTACGGAAGTTGGCTACAACTCCACGGGCCGCAGCCAATGTGGGTTCGGCACCAGGCAACCAGCCCGACGATCAACCAATCAACCCGCCAGGACCTCCCGCACCCGCGGGCACCACCGTGGGGCTTGCACCAGCAGCTGACAATTCCCCGTGGACCATTGCTGCGGGCGTCTTCAGCACCGAAACTGCTGCGCGACAACGAGCTACCACGCTTGCGAAGGAGGCGAAGCGCGCGGGACTCCCAACCCCACGTGTATTCCCAATGCAAGCGTCAGGCAAGCGCGTGTGGATTGTTGAAGTCGGAACCTTTACGGATCGCGCCCCTGCAGACGCGGCACGCAAGAAGATCTCTACTGCTGATGCGGTCGTTGCGCACTCACGCAATCCTGCACCGCGAAAGTGATGACGCACTGCTTGCAGTACACGCGCCGTGCCACGCACGTGCCGTGCACGTGACGTGCCGCGCACGCGCCTTACGGCGTCACACCAGCGGCAGCACTGGCAAGTTCCTGATCTTCACGCTGCTTCATCGGAACATACTGTTCGTTGAACCACCGGTACCAGGCGCGCATGTCCCAACCAAGCGCGGCGGTGTTCGTTCCAGAATCAAAGCTAGAAATTGCAACCAGCGAATCGTGAACGCTGCCGTGATAGATGGTCACTTCGCAGTCCTGAACGCGCATCACCACGCCTTCAATGAGCTGTCCGATCACCGGCTGAAACGCACCCGCGTTGTCACCCACCACGGGAATGACATTCGCAACGTAACTGATGGTTCGCCCCATAGCGATCCACGCCTTATCACCCTTGGTTGTGGGTGGTGCTGATTGAGCAAACTGCGCAAAGATCAAGGTTGGCAGCGTTTCCACTGCATGAATCGCGCCCGCAAGAATGCCGGCGCGATCAACCCAATCATGATTTTCTGAACGCAGTCCGTCATCAAGCGCGGCAAGCACAGCGCTCACGGGCGGCGTGTTGATGCGCCGGGTTGCTTCCGCGCGGATGGACCCGTCATCATCTTGGATCGCTACCGATGCCAGGGCGAACTGTCCTTCTGCACCGCCCTTTGCAAACGCATCGAGCATGGGAAGTACGGCGTCATGCTTCTGCCCACGCAGCGCGGCGTACATGGATTCAAACGACGCGGGATCAGTGGATTCACGCACCGTGGCCGCACCAGCAGCGCGCGCCTTGGTGGTGGCATTGGCGGAGAAGTTGCGCGAACGAATCATTTGGAATGTTGCGTCGAACTGCGCCCACGCTTCCGGAGTTCCGGGGCGGACATGCTTCGGCGCCATGCGTGGCACCCCGCCCTTGGTGGGGAGCGGCGTGAGGAGCATGGCGGGCACGCGCGCCCGGCGGAATTGTTCAGGAATTCCCCCTTCAATGGTGCCTGGGGGCGGGGTCATCGCTGCGCTCAGGGGTGTCATCGCTGCGCTCAGCGGGGTCATCGCTGCGCTCATGGCGCCTCCGAGGAGGCATCCGAACGAAATCAGCATGGAAGGTGCATGGCGACGGCTTCGCATGGCTCTACGATACGGCATGCTTCCACTTGGACAGTCCGATTCCACCCCAACGGCCACCATCTTTCAACGTCTGGGGGGCGCGGAGCCATTCTGGCGAATCGCGCGGGCGTTCTACGGGCGCATTGACAAGCACACGGACCTCCGACCGATGTTTCCGGCGGATCTTGAGGAACCGATCCGCAACCAAGCGGAGTTCCTCATGCAGTATTTCGGCGGGCCGCAGGATTACAGCAACCGCAAGGGGCACCCTCGCCTCCGTATGCGACATGCGCCGTACAAGATTGGCGTGGCGGAGCGCAACTGGTGGATGGACACCATGCGGCTGGCCTTGGAAGATGCGGCCATTCCGAAGCCGGAGCGTGGAGAGATGATCAAGTACTTCGAACACGTGGCAACTTTTCTTATCAATACGGATTGAGGCGGGTTGGGGCGCGCTTGCGTACTGGTTGGCGTTGTGGCGTCACGCCTTCGTACTGGTCCGCGTTGTTGCATCACGCCTGCGTACTGGCCCGCATTCGCCTTACGAGGACGGCCGCTGAGCGCGGCCCTGTCCTCTCCGGCGCCTGCGGCCAGGGCGAGCCATAGTGGCATTGCAATTCTTGTTGATTAATTACAAACCTGCGTCACTTATGCGTGTGCGGCGTACTCAATGACGGCTTGGGCGAGGCGATCGTATTGTTCGGCGTGGTTGTAAATCTGCGCGGAGGCGCGGGCGTGCCAGCGTCCGCCGAACTCGATGATGGGAATCTCGATCAGGTGGTCGCGATAGAGCGCTTCTTGGAACTCTGCTGGCGATGCAAATTGTGACGGGATCTCTGCGGGCAGCGGCACCGCACACATCGAGCCAAGCATGCTGCCATCGATCGGAGATACCGGTTCAAGTTCCCAACGCTGACACAACATGCGGTGCACCCATGCAGCCATCTGCTGATTGTGCGCGCGCACGGCTGGCCAGCCGAACTGTGCCATGAAATCGATCGCGGCGCCCGCGGTCATCCACGCTGCAAGGTCGCGTGTGCCCTGCCAGTCAAACTCGGCGGTAAAGCCTTCGTCAAGAAAGTGGCTCACAGTGGCTGGTTTAATGACATTTCTGAACGCTGGGTCAACCCACAGAACTGCACAGCCCTTCGGCGCGCAGCACCACTTATGGAGATTGCCCGTCCAATACGTTGCACCGATCGCTTCGACATTCACTTCAAGCATGCCGGGTACGTGCGCTGCGTCCACCAAGATTTCGATTCCACGTGCGCGACACTCGCGCGCAATGTCTGCAACCGGAAAAACCAGTGCGGTTGGACTTGTCACCTGATCGATCACCACTAACCGCGTGCGTTCGGTGCATGCGCCCATGACCGCTTGGGTCACTTGCGCGGGATCCATGATTGGTAGCGGCAGCGCGCACTCCACATATACAGCGCCACACTGGCGGGCGCGGAATTTCATGGTGTTGCGTACGGCGTTATAGACATGACTGGTGGTGAGCAATTCGTCACCAGCCTTGAACTCCATCGACCGCAAGACAGCGTTCACGCCCTCGGTGGCGTTGGTGACGAAACCGAATGAGTCGGGCTGCATGCCTAGAAATTCTGCAACACGCAAACGACTCGGCTGAAGAAGTTCGCGAATGCGTCGGCCAATCATTTCAATCGGGCGACTCTCCAAGCGATCCTGCACAGCGATATATGCCTCGCGCACCGCGCGCGGGCATGCGCCAAAGCTGCCGTGATTTAAGAACGTGTACGACCGATCAAAGATCCACAAACGATCGAGACGCGGCGCCAGCGGGGCCGGCGCGGATGGAATCTGGGTGTGGAAGTGGCCCACAGAGGCGGCATTTGGAGTGTCGAGCGGCATGCCGGAACCATACCGGGGGAGCCGTGAACCACCGGAATCTGACCCTGGGTCGGGTGGCGCCAATAAAAAGTGCAGGAGAAACCGCCAGATAGCCGTTGATTCGGTAGGCGTTCGTACTAACATACCCCGAACGAATTCTGCAGTCGAGCAAGGACGACTGCCGAAGACCTAACAAGCACCGCACTGGCGATGCGCCGACTCGTTGAAACGAGCCAGCACCTGACGGACGAGACGGTTCAGCCGCCAATTCACCTAACACCCCAAACAACGGAACACGCCATGAAACTCCTTGCAACACTTCGATCACTCCTCGCTCCTGCTGGCGCACCACTTGTCGTGCTCGGTCCAGGCGGCGACTTCACTGAGCACGTCTTTGAGCGCGCCGGACGACTGACCGTGGAACGCCCCGCCTGTCACACGATGCAGGAGATCGAAACCGATGCCGATCCTTTCCCCGCTCAGGCTGAACACATTACTGCGCGCTCGCGCCGCCACCGACTTTCCCGATTTCTTTCAGAAGCCGCCGAGGAAATTCCAGTACTCGACGTCTCACCACGCACCGCTCCTGTCATCACTCTTAACGAGAACGAATCCAATGAACCTCACCCCCAAGCAGTTGCGAATCTTCGAATTCATCCGTCAGCACCGCGCGCACAAGGACTACTCACCAACGATGCAGGAGATCGCCGACTCACTCGGCGTCACCAAAGTGACGGTGTTCGAACACGTCGAAGCGCTCATCAAGAAGGGCGCGCTGGTGCGCGAAGCGAACAAGAGTCGCTCTTTGTCGATCGCTGACGACGCTGAATTGCCCAGTGATTCGTCGGACCGCCAGTTGCATAACGATGGCCCAATTCCGATGCCTCTGCAGTTCCCGCTTGTCGGCCGCATTGCAGCCGGACGCCCGATCGAGAAGTGCGCTCAGGACGAGACGCTTCGCTTGGAAGAACTCTTTGGCCCACGCCGCGGTCAGACGAACGCCATGTTCGCGCTGCAAGTGGACGGCTGGTCGATGCGCGACGAGGGCATCTTTGATGGCGATTACGTTATTGTTGAGCGCCGCGAAACCGCCCGTAACGGCGAACGCGTGGTCGCCCTGCTCCCTGGTGGCGAGACCACCCTCAAGACCTTCTTCAAGGAGCGCGACGGTCGCATTCGCTTGCAGCCTGCCAACCCAGACTTCGAGCCAATCATTGTCGATAGCTGCGAAATTCAGGGTGTGGTGATGGGCGTGATGCGCCGGTACTAAAGCGCGAGCGATAGAGGTCGCGCGAGCATTACGACCGCGTGAGCGATTCAACCAGTTCCACGGCGGCGTCTTCGGGCGAACGCTTGGCGATGATCGCTTCGCGCATGCTCCTGACAATGGCGCTGCCGACAATGGCGCCGTCGGCGTGGGCAGTCACTGCTCGGACGTGGGCTGCCGTTGAGATACCAAATCCTGCCGCAATTGGAAGCGAAGTCGTCGCACGGATGCGCGCGATCAGGGGCGCGATGTCGGGTGATTCGGACCGCTCGCCGGTGATACCTACCCGGGCGAGTGCGTAGACAAATCCACTGCACAGCGCGGTGATACGAGCGATTCGTGCGTCGCTTGAAGTAGGCGACACCAAGAGCGTGCAGGTGAGGCCCGCTGCGTCACAGGCAGCGCGCAGCGCGGGGGCGTCTTCGATATCGATATCTGGAACGATCAATCCATCAAAGCCAGCCGCGGCAGCATCGCGCGTGAAACGCTCAATGCCCATGCGGTCAACGATGGAAACACTCACCATTGCAATGAGTGCCGCATCCACCTGGGCACGGACGGCGCGCACGGTCTGAAAGACACCAGCAGGCGTGCAGCCGGCGAGCAGCGCCTCATGCATTGACTCGGCAATGACTGGTCCGTCCGCGATCGGGTCGCTGAACGGAATGCCAACCTCGATGATTGAGCCACATGCGGCAGCAAGGCGTGGCAGCAGAGCGGCCGTCGACGCCAAGTTGGGGTAGCCAGCGGTGACAAACGGCAGAACCGCCGGACGTCCCGAAGCCCGACACTTGGCAAAGGCGCGGGCAACGGCATCAGGAGCAACATGATCAGCGGTCGTGGGCATTCCGACATCGTAGGGTGCGTGCCAACCGTGGGGCTACAATCGCCGCGCCGCGGCCCCGTAGCTCAGCGGCCTACGGGAGATGGCAAGAAACAAGCTAGAAACGGGAAGGTTTCGAACGGACTTACCCCGAAACTTACCCCAGATTCTGACGCTGAGCGCACCGCCAGCGCCGGCGCTACCGATCCGCTGGCGCTCATGGTGGCAACACTCAGCCCAAGCCAGCGCGAGCGACTGCGGGCGCTTCTGGGTGGCATTGTGAGCGGATAGCAGAAAGGCTCCGGAGCACCATCGCCTAAGGCGGCCGCACCCTCTCCGCAGTAGCGGCCTTTCATCGCTAGCCTTCCCGCATGAACAACACCATTGAAGAACAACTCGCGAGTATGCGTTCAAGCCTTCGACGCCAGCGCCTATTCAACCTTGCACTCGTTGGCATAGCGGTAGCGGCTGTGACCGTTGCAGCGACGCGACCTGTGGGCGATGCGACATTTGACACTGTCACTTGCAAGTCTTGGAAGGTCGTCGACAAGGACGGGAAGACGCGCATCGGCGCTGGCACCTTGGCCGACGGCACTGCCAGCATTGAATGGGCCGACAGGGACGGGAAGAGGCGCATCGGCGCCGGCACCTTGGCCGGCGGCGATGCCAGCATGCGGTGGTACGACAAGGACGAGAAGGCGCGCATCAGCACTGGCACTACGTCCAACGGCCGTGCCGGCGTGACGTGGTTCGACAAGGACGGAATGGTGCGCATCGGCGCTGTCACTACGTCCGAAGGCAGTGCCGGCGTGACGTGGTTCGACAAGGACAATAAGCCGCGCATCGCCGCTGCCACTAAGACGGATGGCACCGTAACCCTGCCCACCACTGACCTCAAGCCGAAACCCTAAGGCTTAACGCACGGAACCCGGTGAAATCAACGGCATTGACATAGGCCAACACTTCGGTAGCCGACAAGCGCTGTCAAACCCTGGCAGATGGGCATGTATAGACTTCTATCCCATGGACAATCTTGAATCTCGCATCCGGGCCCTCGAGGCAAGTAACCGTCGCCAGCGCTACTCCATTACCGCACTGGCGGGGATCATCGTCGGCGGTGCATTCATCGCGGCGACGCGACCTGCCGGCGATGCGACATTTGATACGGTTACATGCAAGAAGTGGAAGGTCGTCGACAAGGACGGGAAGGTGCGCATCGGCGCTGCAACCGAGCCCGGCGGCGCTTCCGCCATGTTGTGGACCGACACAAATGGGAAGATACGCATGGCGGCTGGCACTGACGCCATGTCGTGGTTCGACAAGGACGGGAAGCAGCGCATCGTTGCTAGCGCCGGAGACGACGGCATGGCCGGCATAACGTGGTTCGACAAGGACGGGAAGGTGCGAATCGGCTCTGCCACAAATGCCGCCGGCAATGTAATCCTGCCCACCAAAGACCTCAAGCCAAAACCCTAAGAGCAGCCGCATCGCACACCCTAAAGTTAGGCCCGCACCTCGACAGCCGCCAAGCACCGGCAGATGTGGGCAAGTGGGCATAGATAGACTTCTATCCCATGGACAATCTTGAATCTCGCATCCGGGCCCTCGAGGCAAGTAACCGTCGCCAGCGCTACTCCATCACCGCACTCGCGGCGATCATCGTCGGCGGTGCATTCATCGCGGCGACACGACCTGCCGGCGATGCGACATTTGATACGGTGACCTGTAAGAAGTGGTCGCTCGTCGACAAGGACGGGAAGGTGCGAATCGGCGCTCAAGTCCGGCCCAACGGCGATGCCGGCATGGTGTGGACCGACACAAATGGGAAGACGCGCATTGGCGTTAGCATCGCGACCGACGGAACTGCCGCAACGGCGTGGTTCGACAAGGACGGGAAGATGCGCATCGGCGCTACCACTAGTCCCGACGGCACTGCCGCAATGTCGTGGCTCGACACAAACGCGAAGATACGCATCGTGGCTTGCACTGATGCCACCGGCAATGTAATCCTGCCCACCAGCGACCTCACGCCCAAACCCTAAGCGCACCCGCATCGCATTCCCTAAAGTTAGGCGAGCACTTCGACAGTCGCCAAGCGCTATAAGTCGCTGGCAGATGGGCATAGTTAGACTCTTATCCCATGGACAATCTTGAATCTCGCATCCGGGCCCTCGAGGCAAGTAACCGTCGCCAGCGCTACTCGATCACCGCGCTAGCGGCGATCATCGTCGGCGGAGCGTTCATCGTGGCAATGCGACCTATTGGTGATGCGACATTTGACAACGTGACTTGTAAAGGCTGGGCGGTCGTCGACAAGGACGGGAAGACGCGCATAAGCGCTACTACTACTGCCAACGGCGATGCCGGTATGAAGTGGGCCGACACGAACGGGAAGATGCGCATGGGCGCTAGCACCTTCGCCGACGGCGAGGCCGGTATGAAGTGGGCCGACACGAACGGGAAGATGCGCATGGGCGCTAGCACCCTCGCCGACGGCGCTGCCGCTATGATATGGTCCGACACGAACGGGAAGATGCGCATGGGCGCTAGCACCTTCGCCGACGGCGACGCCGGTATGGTGTGGTCCGACAAGGACGAGAAGACGCGCATAAGCGCTACCACTACTGCCCACGGCGCTGCCGCTATGGGATGGTCCGACACGAACGGGAAGATGCGCGTCAGCGCTGGCACCTTCGCCGACGGCGAGGCCGGTATGAAGTGGGCCGACAAGGACGGGAAGATGCGCATCAGCGCTGGCACCGGGGCGAGCAGTGCAGGTATGGTGTGGCTCGACAGGAATGAGAAGGCTCGCTTCGCCGCGTTCACTACGGATGACGGCGACACGATTCTGCCGACCTTAGACCTTAAACGCTAATGGTTACCTTATGGCACACGGCGAAATCTATGGCATCCACGTAGGCCACCACTTCGACAGCCGACAGGCGCTGTGCGACGCATGGTGCAGCCGCTGGAAACGCCGCTACTAAATGTCGGCACAAACCCTATCAATCCCGACTATCTCAAGTACCACCGCAGCCGTCGCAAGCATCACTCGTGAACTGATCCGTTCGGCGTGAGCCCATCGCTCATAAGCGCAACAGTCGCGCGAAGGCGATGGCTGCGCAGATGCCCCACGTGTCTATCAGTCCTTGAAGGTTCGATTCCTGTTCTCATTATTCCATAACCTCCACAATCCGCCTCTCAAGTAGTTTCGCTTGATGCCACGGATAACGTGTAGTGCAATGGAAAAATTGGATGGCGTTGGTGGACCGCCCCACGGCAATGTCCTCTTCGGAGGATTCCTAGGTTTTTTCAGTATTGCTCTGAGTACACAAATCTTGGAATTCGCCGCATTTCCTGCCTTTCTCGTTCGTTGCCTTAGATGCCCCAACGACCCGCGGTACTACCTCTTCGGAACCCCTGAATCTAAGTACAAACGTAGACTAGTCACATCGACAGGATGGCCGTACCGATGACAGGTGCGGATGGCAAAGAAGAAGGCAGCGCTACCAGCGCGCTCGATGCGTCATGCAAGCATTGCCACCACCGACAAGCACTACGCGAAACTCCGCACAACAGACCTACGCTCCGAGCTTGAACGAGCCAACGAGCGGAGCATCCAACTCGCCGCAACTGGCACCGACGGACTTACCCCGAAACTTCCCCCCACAACCGCCACAAACCGGGTATTTCAGGGTACGACGAGGAGCAAAGTGACCTCCCGAAACACCCGGCGCACCACGTCTGTAAGTGCCTATGAGATTGGCAACTACGTACACTCAGGTACCTCCGGAAACAATGAGGTACAACACCCTTCGAAAGCCGGCCCCGTAGCTCAGCGGCCCAGAGCCGTCGACTCATAATCGATAAGACCTCGGTTCGAATCCGAGCGGGGCTACTTCTTTCAGGGCGGGATCAGCGAATATCAGTCTCGCGAACCCGCCCTTCGGGTGATTTCTGAGCACTTATGCCAACATCATGACTTGCCTCAGACGCCAACCCCGCGCATACTTGACATGCTTGCCTCACACCGCCCACCAAACTTTGCGAACCCTCACCGCCTCGCACGCTGATTTCAGCGTGTGCCAGCGCGGCGCTGATCAGGGAAACGCCACCCGCGGTGTTGCTTCGGCAATCGCAACGCTTGCCGCCCTGCTGCTGACCATTGCCGTACTTGCCAGCGCGCCCGGCAATGGCTTCTCCGCCACTCCGGGTTCGCGCATCGCATTTCTGACGGAGTCCGACGCCGCTGCACCGGCTTCAGCCGCACACTCGATCACCCCCGGCAGCGTGGCACCGGAGCCACGCGATGCCACCCACTGCTCACGCGCACAACTTTCGCTGCGCTCCACGGTGATGCTTCAGCACACCGCGCTGCCTCCGCCCGCCCAGGCGTGATGCAGCTTGCCGACAGCGCCATGGCGTTTGTCGGCTTCTGAACCAGCGCGTGCTGGTTCGCCACCTCTTCCCAAATAACACACGTTGCGCCGCTCTGCGTTCTACGCATGGCGACCCGACACGTCCGCTCACCCGCGCGAGCGATCGCGCCGATAGGAACACCATCATGTCAAGCAGCCAGCTCTTCAAAGGTATCCCCGTTCTCGATTGGATCGTCCGCAGCACATTAGGTACGCAGAACCAGCGCATGGTCAAGCGGTACCTCAAGCAGGTGGACTTGGTGAATCGCCAAGAGGACCGCATGCGCGCCCTCACCGATCCGCAACTCATGGCGATGACCGATGAGTTCCGCGCGCGCATTACCAAAGGCGAGAAGCCCTTCGACCTGCGCCCAGAAATCTTCGCCGTTGCGCGCGAGGCCATGGACCGATCCGTCGGCATTCGCAACATCTTCAACCCAGCTCTGCCAGAAGATCAGCGCTTTGACCCGGAGCGCCTGCCCGCCGCTGCGCGTGCGCTCTATGAAGATGCCCGCGCCCGCATCGCCGCCACTCCCGCCGCCGAGCCAACCGGCGCGTTCCGTGGCTGCACCGATCCAACGCCAAGCTGGATGTTTGTTGACCTTGACCCTGCCCTCTACCAGGCCGTGCGCGACCTGTACCCAGAAAGTCGCCCTCCCTTCCGCGCGCGCCCGTTTGATGTGCAGATCATTGGCGGCGTCGTTCTCAGCGAAGGCCAGATCGCCGAAATGAAGACCGGCGAAGGTAAGACCATCGTCGGACCGCTCGCCTGCTACTTGGCGAGCCTAGAGAAGATGCAAGTGCACGTCGTCACCGTGAATGACTACTTGGTGCAGCGCGACCGCGACTGGACGTTCCCGTTCTTCCGCGCGCTTGGACTGGCGGTTGGAGCCATCCATCCCATGCACATGCAAAGCCACGAAGGGAAGCGCGAGGCCTACGCCTGCGACGTGGTGTACGGAACCACCGCCGAGTTCGGCTTCGATTACCTCCGCGACAATATGAAGACGCGCCCGGAAGACCAGGTGCAGCGACGCCGTCAGTTTGCGATCGTCGATGAAGTCGATTCCATCCTGATTGACGAAGCGCGCACGCCGCTCATCATCAGTGGCATGGCGCACGCCATCAAGCCCCGCTACGAAATGGCGGACCGCCTTGCCAAGCACCTCGTCAGCAAGCAAACGCCGTGGGAAACCACTGACGAGCAAGTGAAAGTTGCGCAGGCAAAGGCAGCGAACATCGAAGGCGAAATTCGTAACACCCGCGACAGTGCCGCAAAGCCCGTATTGCGCGACAGCCTCAAGGCTGCACAGGCCGAACTCCGCGAACTTGAGAAGGTCCGCGACAAGAGCGTGCAGTACTACGAAGTGGAACTTGATAAGAAACGCGCCACGCTGACCAACGAAGGCATCGCCGAAGCACAGCGCGAAGCCAAGATCGGTAGTTTCTACGTGGGCGAGAACGTGGATATGCCCCACCTGCTTGAACAAGCCGTGCGTGGACACACCGTCTATCAGCGCGACCGTGACTACGTAGTTGCCCCTGATGATCAGGGACAACAGACCATCGTCATTGTCGACCAGAACACTGGTCGCAAGATGGTTGGCCGGCAGTGGTCGGACGGACTGCATCAAGCAGTGGAAGCAAAGGAAGGCGTCCCGATTAAGGAAGAGACGCAGACGATGGCCACCATCACCATCCAGAATTTCTTCAAGCTGTACAAGCGCCTCGCGGGCATGACTGGTACCGCTGACACTGAAGCCACTGAGTTCTATGAGATCTATAAGCTAGGCGTAGTCAGTATCCCCACCAACAAGCCCGTGGTCCGCGGCGATCGCAATGACTTGGTGTTCCTGAGCCAGAAGGACAAGTGGAGCTCGATTGTTGATGAGATCAAGCGCTTCCATGACGCTGGCCGTCCGGTACTGGTTGGCACCACCAGCGTGGAGAAGAGCGAGTTCCTCAGCCGCGAACTCAAGAAGAAGTACGGCATTCACCACGAAGTGCTCAACGCCAAGCAGCATGAGCGCGAAGCAGAAATCGTGGCAGGCGCCGGCAAACTTGGCGCAGTAATGATCGCCACCAACATGGCCGGTCGCGGTACTGACATCAAACTTGGTAAGAGCGAGCCCGCCCTCCTGATTGAACACTGGAAGCGCCGCGATCTCTGCCCCAAGGAAGTGACTGCTGAATGGAGCGAAGAACGCGTCCTGACTGCCATGCATCGTCACATGGCGAAGCGCATGTTGCGCCGCGAGGGTCGTCCGATTTCCGCCGCCGAACTGGAAGGCATGTCTGACGAAGACGTTCGCCTTGCATTGCTGCGGCACTGGGTGCTTGAATCAGTGCCAGGCGTCGCAGAGAACAAGGTAGCCACCGCCAACGCCCAAGATTTGGAGGACAACCTTGACTCCCTCGGTAACTTCATGTTGCACCGCCTGCGCTTCTTTGCAGCGGTGGAAGACATGGGTGGACTGCACATCATCGGCACTGAACGCCACGAAAGTCGTCGCATCGACAACCAGTTGCGCGGTCGCGCCGGCCGCCAAGGCGACCAAGGCTCCAGCCGATTCTTCCTGGCACTTGATGACGAACTGATGAAGATGTTCGCCGGCAAGGCGACCCTTGGATTGCTGTCCAAGCTGGGTATGAAGGAAGGCGATGCCATCGAGGCGCCCATGCTCACGCGCGCCGTTGAGAAGGCGCAGCGCAAGGTTGAAGAGCGCAACTTCCAGATGCGCAAGACTATCCTTGAATACGACGAGCCAATGGAATACCAGCGCAGGAAGTTCTACGGCTTGCGCCAACCGGTGCTTGAGCACCGCGGCGTTCGGTCAATTGCCTTGCAGTACATCGAAGAATCCGCCATGGATTCTGCGCGCCGCCACTTGGGGCCCGATTACGTTGCCAAGGAGATCGCTGAATGGGTGCGCGAGCACTACAACGTCAGCATTGACGCGGAGCGCTTCGCCGGCAAGGATCGCGACAAGGTTCGCAAGGTCATCGACATCGAGACCCTTGAAGAAGCCACTGTCACCATCGGCAATACCGTTGGTGAGTACATGGCTTCTGACACGGATAGTTCCGAGTGGAATGTCGAAGAACTGCAGGACTGGGCTCGCACCAACTTCGGTGCGGAAGTGCCACGCGACTTGGTGCTTGCCGAAGATGCCGAACCCGTGAAGCGCCTGATTGAGGCGGCGGCTTCAGCCAAGTTCCGTGCGATCGACAACTCCGCAGTTGATGCGTTCTTGGTCCCCAACTATGGCGCCGCGGCGCTGGCACAGTGGGCTAACAACAAGTTTGGAATTCAACTTGATCCCACCGTCTTCAAGGACTGTCGCACTCCTGACGAAGCAGGCGAAAAGCTGGCCGAGCGCGCCCGCACCTTCTTCCAAGACCGCGAAGTGCGCTACCCGATCGAGTTTGCGATCGAGTCAACCTCCACACGACTGCAGCAGTCACAGCAAGATCCAGAGAATGGCAAGGACCAGGCTGCCGCTGCTCTGACTGACTTCTGTGCGTGGGCCCGTGCGCGCTACAGCGTCGACTGGACGCCGGAGACGCTGCCATCGCAACAGCCAGCGGACCTTGCCAAGCTTCTGCTTGACGAAGCCCGCAAGGTGGATGAGTCCGTGATCGAGCGACGCGCGCAAGCATGCCTTGCTGCGGGAACCGACACCGAGTCGATCGGAAACTGGTTTGAGAAGGAGTGCATGGTGCAACTTGGCGAGTTTGATCGCGAGCAGTGCGCTGCAGATCCACAAACCTACGTCCG
>CALQCP020000034.1 GCA_943329105.2 Chitinophaga pinensis
CGCCCTGACTTTGGTCATGTTGATCCAGAAGTCGAGCGCGCGGCGTATGTCGCGAAGCGCACATCGTTGTTGAATGAAATCACCGCCATTGAACGCGGCGCCGAAGTGGGCGCTGATGCTGCTGGTAGCGCATTTGTTGATCGCGCGCCAAGCGCTGGGCTGGTAGCGCACCTGGCGTTTGAGGATGACAAGTCGCGCACTGCCACGAACTCTGCACCTGGTTCAACCATTGCTGCCGCCCAGGTTCGCGACGCTGGATTTGGTGCTGCTGGTCGAATCGGCAAGGCGTTCTCATTCGACGCCGGTGATGACCGGGTGGATATTGATCGACCAGTGCAAGACAGTTTCACCACCAGTTTCTGGTTCAAAACCACTGATATTGGCGGTGGAAATGAAAGTGACCGGCGTTGGTTCCTTGGCAAGGGGCTTGTCGACGGTGAAATCCCAGGCATAGTGCACGACTGGGGAATCAGCTTGGTTGGCCACGGATTTGTCAGTGCCGGTACTGGCGATCCGGAAACATTTGTTTCAAGTGGTCCAGGACACAATGACGGTCAGTGGCACCATGTTGCCTTCACGCGCGACCGCACCACTGGACGCATTGCACTGTGGGTTGATGGCGTCATGGAAAGCGATGCAGTCGGCAGCACGGCGCGGCTTGACTCACCAAAGACCATCGCCATTGGATCACTGCACCCGGAACACGCGCATCCGTTCGCTGGCACTATTGATGAGGTGCGCTTCTATGACCGCGTCCTGACTGAAGAAGAGATCAGAGCCATCGCAACGGGTCTTGCGCACGAAGCAGACGCGGCGCGCACACTTGCCGGGCGCCCCGCCGACGAGTTAGCCCGGTGGCATGAAATGCGCGGCCAACTCACCACCCTGCGCCCGCCGCCGTGGGAAGGCGAGACGGTGCTCACCGTGCGCGAGGATCCAGTGCCGCATGCGGTTCATGTGATGACCCGCGGCAACCCACATGCACCAGCGGCCTTGGTGGAGCCCGGAGTACCCCTGATTGCAGCCCGATTTGAGCCAGTCGCGCCCACAGCGCGCCCTTTTGGCGAATCCAGCGGGCGCCGGCTTGCCCTTGCAACATGGATCGCCGACGATCGAAACGCCCTGGCATTACGAACGATTGCTAATCGCCTTTGGCAGCACCACTTTGGTGTCGGCCTGTGTCCGACATCAAACGACCTTGGCAAGTTTGGCGAGTCAGTCACTGATCCAGCGCTCCTTGATTGGCTGGCAGCACAAGTACCCGCCAACGACGGAAGTCTGAAGCAGATGCACCGCATTCTGATGAACAGTGCTGCCTATCGGATGTCGAGCATTGCCACTGCTGACGCGCTGGCGAACGACGCGCCAAACGATCTGCTCTCGCGCTTTCGATTGCGCAGATTGAGCGCCGAAGAAGTGCGTGATGCCATGCTCGCTTGTAATGGAACTATCAGTGCGGAACACGGTGGTGCAGGTGTTCGCCCGCCGATGCCGGCAGAAGTGCTGGCTACCAGTAGTCGTCCCGATGAAGTGTGGCCAGTGACAGAAGAAAGCACATGGACGCGGCGCACGCTCTACATTGAACTGAAGCGATCGTTGCAACACCCGCTGCTTGCCGTGTTTGATCAAGCCGATGTTGATGGCGCATGCCCGGTGCGGTTCAACACCGTGCAACCAACCCAAGCGCTCAGTATGTTCAACGGAGCGTTGACCAATTCATTGGCCATGGATCTTGCGATCCGGGTCATGCGAGAACGCCCAGAATCACTGCGTTTGCAGCTGTCTTGGGCGCGCGAACTCACCGCCGGTCATGTGCCATCCGTGCAGGATCTTGATGAGTCGGAGGCATTCATCGCCGAACTCCGTGAACGGGACGGCCTCACCGCCGAGCAGGCCATGCAGGCCTACTGCCTAGTCCTCTATAACTTGAATGACTTCCTGACCGTCGACTGATGAAAGGTATGAGTGATGTCTGAAGTACCCGAAACACCACGCAATACATTCTGTGGCAACACGCGACGTGAGTTTTTCTGGGAGGCCGGGGGCGCGTTCACCAGTGTTGCACTAGCGAGCATGATGGTGCAGGATGGATTCTTAGCGCGGCAAGCGCTGGCATTTGATGGACACACTCCTATCCCAGCGCCAAATCCGCTTACCCCAAAGGCACCAACGTTTCCAGGTACTGCAAAAAGTGTGATCTTTCTCTTTATGTACGGCGGGCCCAGCCACATAGACACCTTTGACTACAAGCCAGATCTCTTCAAGTATGACGGGCAGACAATTGCGGTGAAGACCAAGGGTCGTGGTGGAGACAAGAGCGAAGGCCGCGTCGTTGGCCCCAAGTGGAAATTCAAACAACGCGGCCAGTGTGGTGCGTGGGTCAGCAGTCTGTTTCCACATCTTGCGAGCTGTGTTGATGACATTGCGTTTGTAAAGAGCATGTACGCAGACAGCCCCATCCATGGCAGTGCCATGTTGATGATGAACAGCGGCAAGTTGCTCGGCGGCGCCCCCGCGCTCGGCAGTTGGGTGAACTACGGATTGGGCACCGTGAACCAGAATTTGCCTGGATTTGTAGTGATGCTGGACTCCACCGGCGGCCCAATCAGTGGTGCCAAGAATTGGAGTTCGGGCTACATGCCTGCCAGTTTTCAGGGCACCGTACTGCGTGGTGATGGCCCGCCAATTTTGGATCTCGCCAATCCGCCGGCGCGCAGCGATGACCTGCAACGGCGCATGCTTGACCGACTCAAGATGTGGAACACGCGCCATGAACTGGCTCGACCAGGAAATCCTGATCTTGAGAGCCGGATTCAAAGTTACGAGTTGGCATATCGAATGCAATCCACCGCCCCAGAGTCGGTGGAGTTAGCCAATGAAAGCGCTGCCACCAAGGAGCTCTACGGCATTGACGAATCGCGCACGAACGAGTTTGGCAGCAAGTGCCTCCTGGCGCGGCGGCTTGTTGAACGCGGCGTTCGTTTCGTTCAGGTGTATTCCGGCGGATCGCACAACGATGCCAACTGGGATGCGCATGGTGATCTCAAGAAGAACCATGACTATCACGCCGGTCGCACGGATAAGCCCATTGCGGGCCTTCTCAAGGATCTCAAGCAACGCGGGCTTCTTGATGAAACACTGGTCGTTTGGGGCGGTGAATTTGGCCGCCAGCCGACCGCGGAATACGCGGAGGGCACCGGTCGCGATCACAATTCGTACGGATTCACCATGTGGATGGCCGGGGGCGGAATCAAGGGCGGTGTCAGCATCGGCGAGACCGACGAACTGGGGTCAACAGGCGTGGGCGAGCGGTTCCACGTCAAGAACCTGCACGCCACCATCCTGAGCCTGATGGGGCTCGATCCGAACTCTCTGACGTACTTCTACGCAGGGCTCGACCAGAAACTGGTGGGGGTGGAGGGCGCCGAGCCGATTCGCGGCGTGATAGCGTGATCGGTTCATGAAGACCCCCGATTTCAGACTTGATGGACGGGTAGCGGTTATCACCGGCGCATCCCGCGGTCTTGGTAAGGCAATGGCCTTTGCCATGGGAGCAGCTGGCGCAAAGGTCGCCATCAACTACGCCCGTTCGCAAGAAACGGCCGAACGAACCTTCGACGAATACTGCGCGGCTGGCTACAAGGGAATGTTGGTCCGCGCCAATGTGATTGATGAAGCAGAAGTGGATGGCATGATCACCCAAGTCGAGGCGACACTTGGCAACGTCGACATTGTGGTGATCAACGCGACGCCCGATCAGCCCTTGAAGCCAATCGAGCAGTATGACTGGGCGTTCTATCAACAGATGTTGGACTTCTTTGTGAAGAGCCCATACCTAATCACTCGTCGCGTGCTTCCGCATATGAAGCATGCTCACCACGGGCGTATCATCAACATCACCAGCGAAGTGTTCCGCCAAGGCGTCAGTCCATTCAGTGCGTATGTTGCGGCAAAGGGCGCGCAGATCGGCTGGAGTCGATCCATGGCGCGCGAGTTGGCGCCGTGGCAAATCACCGTCAACATGGTGGCCCCGGGCTGGATTCCGGTCGAACGACATGCAAACGATTCGGCGGAAATGAAAGAGGGTTACCGCAAGGGAATACCCATGGGTCACTTCGGGGTGCCCTCAGATATCGGTGGCGCGGTGACATTTCTTGCTTCAGAGGCTGCGTCGTTCATTACTGGAGTTGAGATTCCAGTCAATGGTGGCGTGACTGTTTGGTGATGATCACAACTACAACTCATGAGAGAGAAACATATGAACCGAAAGTTGATTTCTATCGTCACCTTGGCAGCACTGGGTCTGGCGTTGACCGCGGCGGCTCCGCAGGCGGATTTGATTGCGGCGCAGAAGGCGCGCATTGCTGAATTCAAAAAGGCACCGAAGGTCAAGCCGCATCTGGCATTCGTTTCCAATGGCGTGGCGGACTTTTGGACCATTGCCAAAGCTGGAGCCATGGCTGCTGGCAAAGAGCTTAGTTGCCAAGTCACTGTTGAGTTCCCGGGTGGTGGCCTTGGTGACCAGAAGCGAATGCTTGAAGATCTGGTGACACGCGGTATTGATGGTGTTTCCGTCAGCCCGATTGACCCAACCAACCAAGCGGAAATTTTGACGCTTATCGCTGAGAAATCCCTATTAATCACCAATGATTCAGACGCGCCCAAAGCGCCGCGCCTCTGCTACATCGGCATGGACAATTACGACGCTGGTGTGATGTGCGGCAAGCTGGCACGCGAGGGATGCGCAGGCGGTGAAGTGGCGATTTTCATCGGTCGGCTTGAGCAAGACAACGCCAAGCGCCGTCGGCAGGGATTCATTGACGGGCTCCTTGGCCGCACCATAGACGCCACCCGTTATGACGAACCAGGCAAAGTGATTTCTGAGGCGGGCTACACCATCGTCGGCACGTGGACGGATTCGTTTGACCGCGCCAAGGCGAAGGCAAACATTGAGGATGTGATGATCAAGCACCCAAAGCTTGCGCTCATGACTGGTCTCTTTGAATACAACTCCACGCTGGCCGTAGAGGTGTTGAAGCAGACCGGCAAGCTTGGATCCGTGAAGTTGGCGGCGTTTGACGAAGGCGCCGAAGTGATCACCGCCATCAAGGAAGGAACTGTCCTTGGCACCGTAGTTCAAGATCCGTACGGCTATGGATTCGAGAGCATCAAACTTCTCCACGCGCTCAATCAGGGCGATATGTCCATGATTCCAGCGAACGGCATCATCAGCATTTCTGCCAAGGTAATTCGCAAGGACAACGCGGAGGCTTTCTGGAAGGACCTGAAGGCAAAGATCAAGGCTGGCAAGGAAGCCACAGCAAAGCCGTAAGGCGCTCTTGCACCAGGATGACGCACCCACACCAGGAACTTCTGCGCTGCCGAAACCTTGGCCGACGCTATGCGGGCGTGCCTGCGCTGGCTGGTATTGAGCTCTCGGTTCGCGCCGGAGAAGTGTTGGCGATTGTTGGTGAGAACGGCGCCGGTAAGAGCACACTTCTCAAGATTCTCTCTGGAGTGATTCCCCCAAGCGAGGGCAGCATTGCAATCGCTGACGGCGATGGCGTATTGCGCGCTGTGCAGTTGCACTCGGTGCGCGACGCAACTCGTGCAGGCATCGCACTGGTGCACCAAGAGTTGAACCTTGCTGAGAATCTGGACATCGCTGGATCAATCTTCCTGGGGCGCGAGCCGGCTCGCTTTGGATTTCTTGATCTTCACACCATGCGCACCAACGCAAGTAAGTGGCTCGCCCGTGTGGGACTGAACCTCGATCCAACAACACCATGCGGCACACTTGCGATCGCGCAGAGGCAGTTGGTTGAGGTTGCCAAGGCGCTTTCGTGTGAGGCACGCATTCTCATCTTGGATGAACCAACTTCAAGTCTGAGCGCCCGGGAAGCGGACCGATTACTTGAAATCATGGGTGACTTGCGTAGCCAAGGCAAAGCAGTGATCTTTGTTTCACATCACCTGGATGAAGTGCTTCGCATCGCAGACCGCGTGATGGTTCTGCGTGATGGTCGATGCACAGGCATCTTGCAACGCGGAACATACGACCGTGACGCCATCGAACGACTGATGGTGGGACGAAGTATCGAAACGAATCAGCCACGCCCGGCACGCCAGGACGCCGCAGTGCGACTTCGTGTGACGGAGTTAGTTGGTGCCCATCACCGCAAGCAACCCATATCGTTTGCTGTGCGCGCTGGAGAAATTGTCGGACTGGCCGGACTCGTCGGTGCCGGACGCACCGAGATCCTTGAGGCCATTGCAGCGATCACCCCACATCAGGGTCGCGTTGAACTTGATGGGGCACCGCTCTCTGGGAACACCGCGGCGCGAGTCCGCCAGGGCGTGGCCATTGTTCCAGAAGACCGCGCCCGCAACGGCATCTTTGCGTCCAGTCATGTTTCCATGAACATGTCATTGGCGTGGATCGATCGAAACAGTCGCGCGCGCACGGTGAACACCGCCGCCGAACGCGGAATCGTTGCACAGATGATGGATCGCATGCAATTGCGACCCGCGGAGCCAAGCCGCCTTGTTCACAAACTTTCTGGTGGAAACCAGCAAAAATCGGTGATCGGTCGATGGATGGCTGTTGGCCCCGCGCTGCTACTTCTTGATGAGCCAACCCGCGGTGTCGATGTTTCAGCCCGCGCAGAAATTCACGCAGAAATTCGTCGATTGGCCGACTCTGGAAGTTCGGTACTGTTTGCTTCCAGCGAATTGGAAGAGGTGCTCATGCTTGCTGACCGAGTCATCGTCATGCACGATGGCAGCATTGCTGGAGAGTTGGCAGCGCACGAAGCCACTGAAGTTGCCATCATGCACCTCGCCACCGGCGGCAAGCCAGCGGCTGCGCATAGCACGGCTCACGAACACGGAACCGAGCACAGGACATCATCATGAAGAAGAGTCTTGGAATCCTTGGAATCTTCTTAGCAGTCTGCATAGTGGCATCAGTGTTCGGTCAGAACTTTCTGACTGGCTACAACCTGATGAATCTCACGCAGCGCACTTCGTTGTTTGCGATCATCTCACTGGGTGCTGGGCTAGTGATCATCACCGGTGGAATCGATCTCTCAATTGGATCGGTCGTGTGTCTGGCCGGAATCACTACGCCGTGGCTCTTGGTGGAGCATGGATGGTCGCCGTGGGCGGTGATTCCAGTCGTACTGGTCGGAAGCGCCTTGATTGGTCTCTTTCACGGCGTACTGATCACGCGCCTCCGCCTGCAGCCCTTCCTTGTAACACTGTGTGGTTTGCTCCTCTACCGAGGCGTTGCGCGGTGGATGACCAGCGACCAATCCCAGGGATTTCAGGGCGAATTTTCAGGAGTCCGGTCCATCGCACTGGCCAAGTTTCCCATTCCGGGACTGGACACCTACCAACTACCCGCCACGGTGATACCGCTCATTGTCCTGAGTGTGGCTATTGCGGTGTTTCTTCACCGCACTGTGTGGGGACGTTGGCTGCTGGCTACGGGTCGCAACGAAAGTGCCGCACGCTATTCAGGCGTTCCCACCGCGTGGCTCATCACCATGGCGTACGTGGCATGCAGCTTGCTTGCTGGCGTGGGCGGCATGTTGTTTATCTTTGACATCGGCAGTGCGCAGCCTTCAGACTTTGGAAATTTCTATGAGCTCTACGCGATTGCCGCCGCTGTTCTTGGCGGATGTAGTTTGCGCGGCGGCGAAGCAAGTGTGTTTGGTATTGTTGTTGGAGCGGCAACACTCCAAGTGTTGCGCACGGCCATCATCTTGCTTGGCTTGAGTTCGCAGCTTGAATTTGCTGTGATCGGTGCAGTACTCCTGATTGGCGTGACGACTGATGAACTCATCAGGCGATACTCGGTTCGCCGTTCTGAACGAAAGATTGCGTGACCAACACCATGAACCACCCACTCACCACCTTTGCACCAATCGCCCCAATGGCCGCCTCGCTCACGCTGGCAGCCTGCATGTTTGCATTCGCAGTGCCGGGATGTACGGGCGGACCCGCCCCGGGCTCGATCACCAGTCAAGACTGGGGGACGGTCGATGGAAAGCCGGTGCATTTATGGACGCTTAAAAATTCCACCGGGATGGTGGCGGACGTCACGGACTACGGCACCATCGTGGTTGCTCTCAAGGTGCCGGACCGGCAAGGAAAGTTCATTGATGTGGTGCTCGGTCGCCCCAGTGCCGCCGACTACGTGGCGCGTACCCAGTACTTCGGATGCACCGCCGGTCGCTGTGCAAATCGCATTGCTGCTGGCAAATTCAGCATTGATGGAAACCCCTATGTGTTGGCCACCAACAACGGTGTCAATCACCTGCATGGTGGAATGAAAGGGTTCGACAAAGTGGTGTGGTCCGGAAGTCCCGCCATGACGCCGGATGGACCATCGATCACCTTCACGTACCGCAGCGTGGACGGCGAAGAGGGATACCCAGGAAACGTTGATGCAACGGTCATCTACACGCTGACGAACACCAACGAATTGCGCGTGCGTATGTCTGCGACGACGGACAAACCGACCGTCGTCAACCTCGCGCATCACACGTACTGGAACCTGAATGGCCAGGGATCCGGCTCGGTGCTTGACCATGAACTGATGATCAACGCTGACCACTACACCCCGGTGGACGCGACGCTCATCACCACTGGCGACATCAAACCCGTCGCTGGAACGCCGCTTGATTTCCGTACCGCCAAGACCGTCCGCAAAGACTTCGCCGAGCTTCCTGCCACCAAGGATGATCCTGGTGGCTACGACCACAACTTCGTCGTCAACGGCGCAGTGGGAACACTCCGAACCTGCGCGGTGTTACACAGCCCCAAGACCGGAGTCACCATGACGGTAGCCAGCGATCAGCCAGGGATTCAGTTCTACTCTGGCAACTTTCTGGACGGCATTCCCGGCAAGGACGGGACGACGTACGGCAAGAATGATGCGCTGTGCTTGGAAACCCAAGCCTTCCCAGACAGCATCAACAAGCAAGGAAAGCAAGGTTGGCCAGATGTGGTGCTGCGCCCTGGCCAGGTCTACCAACACACCATGGTGCATTCCTTCACCGCCAAGTGACGATTACTGCCACACGCCTTTCACCGGCGTTCCCAAGAACTCCGGAATACGACTGGCATCCATCGGAATGTTCCCGGTCATAGCGGCCATGTCTTGACCGTCCTCCGCGAGTGTGAATCGCAGAAACTCACGGATCCCGTCTGGGATGTGTTGCGCATCCGTGGCAACAAAGACCAGATTGAGTGGGCGCGCAAGTGGATAGGTGCCATCACAAATCGCTGCGACCGTTGGCGCAATGAAGGGTTGCCCCGCACCGATTGATAGGGGCACTGCCCGAGCGCGCGCCTGGCGATTTGCGTAACCAGAAATACCAATTGCTGTCGGGTAAGCACAGCAAGCGTTCACTACCGACGATGGCCCAGGCTCGGTGTACCGACCAATGGTGGTGATTTGCTCCCCGGGCATGCACCATTCAATGAACAGTTGCAGCGTTCCAGAAGTCAAATGTGGTATGTAGATCGGTGGAAAGGTGTTACCGAGTGGCGAAGTTACATCCAGTTCATTCCAGCGCATGATTGGTGCTTCGGTCATCGTGTGGGTGATCGAGAACAGACCGTTGCATTGTTCCTTTGTCATCCCAGCAATCGGATTGTCTGCGTTCACATAAACACACGCTGCACCGCGCGCGACGGGAACTACAAAGACCTGCTTGCCAGTGGCTTTACTGATATCCGTGACTTCTTGCGCCGTGAGATCGCGCGCGACCGACGCCATGTCACAGAGTCCACCCTTCAGCGCCACAATCCCCTTGAGCGATCCGCCCTGATCCACGTTGATCTTGACATCGGGATACACCACTTGATACGAAAGAGAGATATTGGAAAGCAACGGCCCCATGGTGTCTGAACCAACAATCCGCATCGCGCCAGTCATTGGAACCGGTCGCGGTGCATAGGACGGGAACTGCTCCACCATGGCGGAGAATTCTTCTGAATAGACGTCGCCCAGCTCCGCCAACTCCTGAAGCGACTTGGCGAGTGCGTCGCCTCCGCTGAGAAGCGCCTTTGGCACCAGCCCGGTCATCGGTGCAGTGGGATCGGCGGGAACGGCTGGCTGAGCCGTGATGGCCGGCTTTGCATCGACCACTGGTACGGCAGGCGCCGCCGACTGAGTGGCGCTGCTAGTTTGCGGCACAATTGCCGCCGAAGTGACCGCTGTGGCACCGGACGACATGAATGCGAGAGAAATGAGAATCGTTGCAGCAATCATGACGCTGTCTCCTTGCGCGATACGCGCCATTTCATGATGACGAAAGTGCCAACAAGGACAACAATCAGTACAACGAGTACGCGGTGAAAGATGCGATCAACCAGGTCGCGTGCAGTGTCTTGTGCACCGGCAACCGTCGTGTTCACCATCTTCATCCGCTCTGGAACAATAGCGATCGCCTGCGACATCACGTCGACGCTTGCTAACAACTTTTGTGTGTCCGGCATGACCAGCATGTCGTACCAAAGCGCTTCGGCTTGCCAGTTGATAAAGAGTGGCAGTCGCTTCGACCAGAAGAATGCTCGGTCAAGCGCTAAATTTGCATTTTGCACCTGCTCGGTAGCACGGTCGAGTGGTTCAAGCAATCCGCCACCGTCGCGAATGGTCTCGATGAGCGCTTCACCCTTCACGCTGGCAACTTCACTAAATCGCACGTACGCGACAAACTCCGTACCACCGCGAAGGCTCCACCACGTGGCGATAGAGAGGTCAAGTTCTTCAAGTTGTTCGTCCGTAAATACCCGCGCAGCAATGGTCCAAATATCTTCACGGGCGCGACGCAGATTCTCAACCAAATACTGCGCGCGCGGCCCCCAAATCGTTTGGGCGCGTCCGGTGTCAACCCAGAAATAATTTTGCAGGGTGACCACTACCAGTTGATCCACCAACTGCGTCACCGTATCCGGGCTCGTGGCAATGTCGTACATGCTTGACACGCCCAGCAGCCGAAGACCGTTCATAATGCGGCACTGCTGGATGTCATTATTGCCACGAATGATTCGCTCACTCGCGGACAGCATCAGGGAGAAATACCGATCGGCAAAGGCGTTGGATGCCTCCTCCAGTTGCGCCCGAGTAATACGCTGGTCACGGAGAATGCGCGCCGCTTCGCCGGGCTTCGACTTCCCGGAACCCGAAGCGCAACCTGCGATCAGGAGCACCGCTAAAAGAACTATTGCACAAGACTTGGCGCGAGACTGAACCAGTGGGCCGGGGAATGCCATCATTTCCATAGCCTATACGCGAGGCCATGCCTGAGAGAATTTCTAAGGTAATAGAACCTGAACTTTCGTTATGTCTGTACGCTCCGCGACGGTGTGCACGCACCCGGAATCCCAATCATGATTACCTATCTCAAAAGCACAATCATCATCGTTATGACGCTGGTCTTCAACGCGGCGCCGATGGCATTCGCCATGCAAGATGCGGCCAACCCAGTCCCTGGGCAAACCGTCATTGTTGCGCTTTCGAGTGGTGATGCCATTCGCGCGACGCTGGTTTCCGAGACCGGTGATTCAATCGTCTTGCTGCATCCAGTGTTAGGAAAGGTCACTCTGCCGCGCGCGTCCATTGCGTCGATGGTTGCCACCACCGCTCCAGCGGCCGCACCCCCGGCTGCCACCGACGACAGCATGTTGCGCCAAGAGGCGCAGCCCGCTGCCAATGCGGTGATGGACGCGCCGCGACCCCAAGATGGCGTGAATCTCGCTGATGATGTCACGGCGAAGGGCGCAGTTCCAGCGCCAGCGCCGCCGCCGTCACCGTGGAAATTCGTCCTTGATGCCAACGTCAACTACGTCAATGCCGCTAACAATCAACTTGACTTCCGTGCGGCGGGCGCTGCAATTTACGACGTGGCCGACGTGGAAAAGTGGGCGAACAACGTTGAGTTCTTCTACAAAGTTGTTGACGGCGATAACACCGACAACAACTTGCTCGGTACCTCCACGTATGACCGACGCTTCGCGTCCAACCCGCGCGTCCTGTGGTTTGTGAAGGGCCAGGGGCAGAGTGCTCCGCTCGAGAGTTATGAAAATCGTCTGTCCGCATGGGGTGGACTTGGATACGAATTCCTGAAGATGCCGCCTGCAAAGTTGATTGGAAAGATTGGTGCCGGTTACACCTATGAATTTGGTGACCAAAACGACGGGCAAGCGGAGTTGTATGCAGAAATGGAATGGGACTGGAAGGTCACCGAGCGCCAAGCGATTGTTGGTTCCTACTGGATCGCACCAGCGTTTGATGACCCCAGCAACTTCTTGTGCTTGTTCCGTACTGAGTGGACCATGCTGTTGGAAGACGTCAAGGGTCTCAAATTGTTGGGCGGCATACGCTGGCAGTACCAGTCCGAAGTAACACCAAAGGATGCACTGCAAAACGACATCCGACTTTATGCCGGTCTGCGCTTTGAAATGTGAGCATGCCCGCTCGGGTCAACAAGAAGCTTCATGCCTCGCTTGAACGAATCGCCAGCACATTGCGAGACCGCTGTGCTCTGTTGAATTTCAGTCCGGCGGTTGCGTACACCTATAACCCACTGCAATATGCATGGGGTGCACATGCTGCCTTCCTCGCGCGGGCGCACGCCCAACCGCACGTCCTCTTTGTAGGAATGAATCCTGGTCCGTTCGGTATGGCTCAAACCGGCGTGCCGTTCGGTGAGGTAACTGCAGTCCGAGGATTTCTTGGCATCACCGAACGTGTCGCCAAGATCACCGCGCCGCAGCACATGCACCCAAAGCGCCCAGTCGATGGTCTTGCTTGCACGCGCAGTGAGGTCAGCGGCGCTCGCGTGTGGGCATGGGCGCAACAACGATTTGGTACGTCCGATGAGTTCTTTCGCCAAGCCTTCATTTGGAACTGGTGTCCGCTGGCCTTTGTAGCGGCCAGTGGTGCCAACCAAACCCCCGACAAGCTTCCCCGGACTGGTCGTGGTGCCAAAGCGACGCACATGCTTGAATCTGCTTGCGATGAAGCACTTGGCGCGGTCATTGTGGCGCTGCAGCCGACACATGTGGTGGGCTTTGGGGCATTCGCCCGCCAGCGCGCGGAACGTGTGTTGGCGCAACTGCAGATCACGGACCCAACACGCGCCCTGCCACTGGTTCACCAGGTGCTGCACCCAAGCCCCGCCAGTCCGGCGGCAAATCGCGGCTGGGCGGCGCAAGTTGATGCACAGTTAGCCGCCGCGGGGATTCACTTCGGCGCTCGCCCTATCCTGCCTGCGTGCGCGTTGCCGTCCTCAATATCGTCGGGCTCTGTCCAGCCGTCTTCGCGCGGCGCAAGTGTCCGAACCTCCAAGCGTTCGCGCAGCGCTCGGGCGGCATCCGGACGCTAACTACCGACCTACCCGCGGTCACCTGCAGTGCGCAAAGCTCAATGTTGACCGGGAAGCGTTCTGGTCAGCACGGCATCGTCGGCAATGGCTGGTTCGACCGCTCTTTGCAAGAGGTGCATTTCTGGAAGCAGTCGAACCACTTGGTACACGGCCCCATGGTGTGGGACACCCTGCGCGAACGAGCGCATGCCGCGGGGCGCGATGCGCCAGTGATTGCGAATTCCTTCTGGTGGTTCAATATGTATTCAGGCGCTGACA
>CALQCP020000035.1 GCA_943329105.2 Chitinophaga pinensis
ACGAGGACGGCCGCTGAGCGCGGCCCAGTCCTCTCCGGCGCCTGCGGCCAGGTGACGGTGTTGAGAACTGCGTGGAATTCACGCCGTTGGTAGCGCAGTGATGCCCCGAAAATGGGGACAGGGGTGAACGGCACCTATTTAACTGCTTCGGCGTCTCGATCGCTCAGTAACCCACCATCTGCACGCTCACGCACCGTGCCATCACGCTTGCGGCTGCGTTCGCAACGGGGTTCTTCCCGAAGATCCGTGACTGAGACAAGCTTTGCCGCAGGATCAAGCGTCACGCGGCTCACGCCCATCAGGTCTGCAATTTCTGCAGCGAATGGCTTCAGTCCGCCGTCCGCGTCTGGGATCACCAAGCCTGCGTCCAGGGAGTTCTCAATGCCTTGTGACTTTGCTTCTTCGAGCGCCTTCATGGCGGACTCGCGCGCAGCAAAGACTGCGGGCCAACCAGCGGCGCCCGCGAAGGTGATCGGTACGTGCTGCTCAAAGACAACGCTCTTTGCATCCGCGCCCTTGAGCGCGCGCCACGCTTCATCAGCAGTGTGCGGCAATACCGGGGCAAGCATGCGGATGAGACCCTCGGCAACTGCATTCATGGCGCGCTGCGTTGCGCGTCGGCGCGTGCCGTCCGCGCGGTCGCAGTACAGACGATCCTTGGTTGCAGCAAACCACTCCGAACTGAGCGTGGCGTTGCAGAAATCAAAGATCGCAACCTGTGCATCGCGGAAATTGGCGCCACGGTATGAAGCCAGAACCGCTTCTTGGAGTTTGCAGAATTCACCAAGCGCCCAACCATCGATGGAGTTGGGGTCGGTCTTCGCCAGTTGAGCAGCTTCATCGGCGGACGGCGTGTAGTCGTACAGATTGCTCAACAGATAGCGAACGGTGTTTCGGATCTTGCGGTAACTCTCGCCAGCGGTCGTGAAGAAGGACATATCAACTTTGATATCGCCTTCGTACGGGACGCTAAAGACCCACCACCGGCACACCTCAGCGCCGACCTGCTTCAAGAGATCTTCCACCTCAATGGTGTTACCGATCGACTTGGACATCTTCTTGCCGTCTTTGTCCACGATGAATCCGTGAGTGACCAGCGCCTTGAAAGGCGGCTTCCCCGTGGCGCCAAGAGCCGGAAGAAGACTCAATTGGAACCAACCACGATGTTGATCGGAACCTTCCAAGTACAGATCCGCCGGGAAGCCCAAGCCGCGCTCGCGCAAGACTGCGTTCCAACTGGATCCCGATTCAAACCACACGTCAAAGATGTCGTACAGCTTGACCAACTTGGAAATGTCAACGCCCTTGGGCGCATCCGGGTCAGCGGCAGCATTCCAGTGCGCCAGCAATTCTGCCGGGCCATCCGTAAACCACGCGTCACTGCCCTTCTCGCGGAAGCGCTTGGCAATGGCACGAACGGTGCCCGAAGTAAGCAGGATTTCGCCTGCTTCCGTGCGGAATGCCGGGATCGGCAGACCCCACGCACGCTGTCGACTGATGCACCAATCGGGGCGACTCTCAAGCATGCCGCGCATGCGATTGCGTCCCCAACTTGGAACAAAGTCAATGCCGCCCTCAGCGGCGCCCTTGCCCGTGGCATCAAGCGCCAAGGCGCGCAAGGAAATGCCATCGCGCTTCGTCGCACGATCGACACCAATGAACCACTGCTCCGTGGCTCGGAAGATCACGGGCGTCTTGGAACGCCAGTCGTGTGGATAGGAGTGCGTGAAGACGTGATCGTGATACAGATGCCCGCTCTGTCGCAGGTGCTCCGTGATTTCCTTGTTGGCATCCCACACGCTCTTGCCGCGAAGCCACGCTGGCACCGTGTCGTCATAGGTGCCGTCATCGCGCACCGGGCAGTACGTTTCCAGGCCCTCCTTGAGTCCGGTGCGATAGTCCTCTGCACCGTGTCCTGGCGCTGTGTGAACCAGACCCGTGCCATCCTCAAGCGTCACGTAGTCAGCTGCAACCACTGATGATTCACGGTCGCAGAACGGATGCCGATACTTCAAGCCAACCAACTTGGCTCCGTCGGTTTCCGCAACAATCCGCACCTTATCACTACCCGCAAGCTTGGTGACTTTGGCCACCAAGTCGCTGGCCATGATCGCCAGGTTGCCATCCACTTCAACCACGGCGTATCGATAGTCAGCGTGGACAGCGATTGCCAAATTGGCTGGCAGCGTCCAGGGCGTGGTGGTCCAAATGGTGAAGCTGGGGGTGCAATCAAGTTCGCAGCCAAACACCCGCTCCACTGCTTCGCGGTCCGCCGCTTCAAAGTCCACGTACACCGAAAGATCTTGGCGATCTTCGTATTCCAATTCGGCTTCAGCAAGCGCCGTGCGGTTGGCGATCGACCAGTGCACTGGCTTCAACGCGCGATACACCAACCCCTGCTCCACCAGGTCTGCAAAGTCCTCAATGACCGCACCCTCAAAGGCAGGCTTCATGGTGAGGTACGGATTGGCGTAATCCGCAAGCGTCAAGAGCCGCTGCATTTGCCCGGCCTGCAGTTTCACAAACTTGTCTGCATAGGTCTGGCACTCACGACGAATGATCATGCGACGTTGATCGTCCGGCAACTCCATGACCTTCTGGAGCTTGCCCTTCTCGTTCATATCCGTGACTACTTTGTGCTCAATGGGCAGTCCATGGCAATCCCAACCCGGCACGTACGGAACACGCATGCCATCCATCAGCCGCGAGCGCACCACAATGTCCTTCAAGACCTTGTTGAGCAAATGCCCCAAGTGGATCGATCCATTCGCGTACGGAGGGCCGTCATGGAATGAATAGAGCGGCGCATTCGCGCGCGCCGCTTGCACTGTGTCATACAGCGCCTCATCTTGCCAACGCTTCACCGTCAACGGTTCGGCTTGCGAGAGGTTCGCCTTCATGGCGAAGTCGGTCTTGGGGAGATTGAGCGTGCTCTTGTAGTCAGGCATGGTTCAGCATTCAGTCAAATTCGGGCTCATCGCCAGGCTTGATGTTCTCGTCGAGGTACTTCTGAAAGTCGCCCATCTTGTAAGAGATGAAGCAAAATGCATGATGCAGCGTGAACCATTCAGAATCCTTGGGATTCTTGTCAAGGTCTTGCCGCAGGCGATTCAGTTCAGCGAGGACTCGTTCTGCTTTCATATCAATTCCGTGGAAATGAGAAGTGTAGGTCAGTGATCGTGAATGGCATGATCGGCGTGATCTGCGTGATCTGCGTGACCGGCATGATCTGCATGATCCGCATGATCCATGTGCTGCCCCTCGTGCCCCTCGTGCCCTTCATGCCCAACGTGCGCCAGCGCTTCCATGCGGCCGACAGCGAATGCCAATGCCAATCCAAGCACCAGCGCGATGGACAAGCCCACACGGTCATGGCGATGAAACTGCACTTCAGGCAACAGGTCCGCAGCAGCAATGCAAAGGAACGTGCCCGCTGAGAATGCCAACGCATACGGAACGGCCGTAGCCGTCCCACCAGTCGCGGCGGCGCCCAACATAAAGAGCACCACACCAATCGGCACCAAGCCGGCAAACAGGAAGTTCACCAATAGCACCTTGCCGCGGCTCCCGCCACCCGCGTGGAACAGCGTGGCAACGGTCATGGCGTCAAACGGCTTATGCAGCAAGATCACCAGGAACGTGCCAAGCCCAGCAAGGGCTGGCGCCACGCCTGGCTCCACTTCACGAACAGCGGCCACGCTGGCGGCAAGCGCAACGCCCTCCAGCAGGGAGTGCAGTCCCATGCCAACCGCCGCGCCGGTCCAGGTCAGCCGTCCAACCGGCGCGTGTGCAGCCGCAGTACCGCCATGACTGTGCCCGGAGTGATCATGCGCAGCGTGATGGTGCCCCTCGTGCCCGTGCATCGGATCATCGCACGCTGGCTCCGGCAATTCATGCTGATGGAAATGCGCAAATCGCTCCAAGAAGAACATCGTCAGGAACCCAAGCGCTAATGCCACCATCAATGGATCGAACAGTCCGTGCGAGTCGCCACCAGCAGGCGCCGATTCCATGCGCGCCATCAGCGCGTGCGGCACCATGTGAAAGAGCGCTACTCCAAGCATGACGCCAGAAACGAAGCTCAATCCAAACTGCAATCGTCGATGCGTCAGGCGTAGAACCACCGGCACCATGCCGCCCGCAAGGGAGGCCACCACAATGCAAACGCAGAAGACGATGAGAGCGGTTTCAGGACCCATGGTTCGGCCGGGAATGCCGGGCGAAGCAGTCCTTCGCACCGGGGTCGGGGGCTACACGATACTGCAGCTCCGGCTCAAAATTGCGGCATTCAAGCAGCGCAATCAAAGATCTGTTCACTCATCGGGCAGCGGCGAAACCCCGTAGCGCCTTGCGGCGCCCTATTGAGCCGGATAGACTGATTTGCCCGACCACTGGGGTGGTAGCTCAATTGGAAGAGCGCCTCGGTCGCATCGAGGAGGTTGTGAGTTCGATCCTCATCCACTCCACTGAAACGGGTGCCCGGTACCCGACCCCGCAACCCGCCGCCGCGCGGGTTGCGTTGTTTTTGGGCAAGATCCGCGCCCTCCCGTACCATCGCATCCGATGTCCGCTGGCGAACCAACCGCTGAAATCGCGCCCCGCGCCTACAACCGGGATACCCCGGCCATGCGCCAGTATGACCGCATCAAGAGTCAGCACCCCGGCTGCCTGTTGCTGTTCCGAATGGGCGACTTCTATGAGCTCTTTGATGAAGACGCCGTCACCGCACACCGCGCGCTTGGCATCACGCTGACCGAACGCACCAAGGGTCAGCCGATGGCCGGCGTTCCGTTTCATGCCGTCGAGGGCTACCTGCGCCGACTGGTTGAGCAGGGCTACCGCATTGCGGTGTGCGAACAACTGCAAGACCCGGCCGAAGCAAAGGGCGTAGTGGAGCGCGGAGTCACGCGAGTCCTATCACCGGGAACCCTGGTTGACGAAACCCTGCTTGATGATTCCCGAGCAAATCGAATTGCCGCCGCGTGGATCACCGGCACAGGGAACGACCTCCGCGCTGCTGTGGCCGCGGTCGAACTATCGACTGGTGAATTCACCGTCGAAGAATGCGACGCCGCGCTCCTTGAAGATGTGCTCGCACGGATCGGTCCCAGCGAACTACTGCTTCCAGAAGGCGACCACGAAGACGCCGATCGCCCCGCTGCTCGTGCCGCGCGCGCCCTCGGCTGCCCCGCACTGGAAGTCCCCGGCTGGATGTTCCGCCCCGCCGACGCCGTGGCGCTTCTCAAGGAACACTTCGGCGTGCGAACGCTCGAAAGCTTTGACCTGAGTGACGACGCACCGTCAGCAACCGCCGCCGGCGCCCTGCTCCGACACCTGATCGATACGCAACGCGGCCTCGGCACCGACCCCGCCGCGAGCGGCGGCCGCTCCGTCCGCCCACTTGCGCACCTCCGCCCACCACGTCGCGCCGGCCGCGCCGCGCACTTGGTGCTTGATGGAACCACCCTTCGCAGCCTCGAAGTTGAACGAACACTCCGCTCCGGCGGAACCGAAGGCACGCTCCTCAGCGTCTTGCAACGAGCGCGCACCCCCATGGGTCGGCGCCTGCTCCGCGAGTGGACCTGTGCGCCGCTTGGTGATCGCGCCGCCATCCGTGCGCGCCAAGATGCCATCGCCACGCTCGTTGCCGATGAACGCATGCGCGAAGAATTGCGCGCCTCGTGCGACGGCGTGCAGGATGTTGCGCGCATCGCAAGTCGCATGTCGATGGGGCGTGCCACGCCACGCGATCTGGTTGCACTTGGCAAATCGATGACGCTCGCTGGTCGCATCGCGCAGTCGCTCGGCGATGCACCCGCCTTCTCCGGCGCACGCACTGCACTCGAAGAAGCCGCAGCGAAAGTCGCAACACTGACCACCCGCATCAGCGCTGCATGCAACGAGCAACCACCCGCTCACATGCGCGACGGTGGTTTATTCAAAGACGGTGCCGATGCAGAAATCGATGAATGCCGATCATTGCAGCGCGATGCCACCGCGTGGATGGCGCGCTACCAAGCAGAACTCGGCGAGCGACACGGCATTCCAAGCCTGAAAATTGGCTACAACCGTGTGTTTGGCTACTACATTGAAATCACTCACGCCCACTCGGCCAAGGCGCCCGCAGAGTTCACGCGCCGGCAGACGCTGCGCAACGCCGAGCGCTACATCACGCCGGAGTTGAAGACGTTTGAGGACAAGGTTCTCTCCGCCGAGTCACGCGCCGTTGCCCGCGAACGCGCGCTCTTTGATGCGCTCTGCACCGAAGCAGCCGAACGGCTCCCAGAACTTGTCCGCTTTGCCGACGCGGTTGCAAGCCTCGATGCAGTTGCCAGCCTTGCAGAAGTTGCCGCGCGCCATCGCTGGGTTCGACCAGAAATTGTGGAGGAATCCGTCCTCGAAATCACCGGTGGCCGCCACCCCGTTCTTGATGAATTGCTGCGCGACCGATTCGTTCCCAATGACACTGAACTTGGCACCGCGCTCCAGCCCGCAACACTGGCACTCATCACCGGACCCAACATGGCCGGCAAGAGCACCTACATTCGTCAGACCGCGCTGATTGTCCTCCTTGCACATATGGGTAGCTTCGTGCCAGCGGAACGCGCCATCATTGGCGTCACCGATCGCATCTTCACCCGCATCGGCGCCAGCGATGAACTGCACTCCGGCCAATCCACCTTCATGGTGGAAATGACTGAAACAGCTCGCATTCTCAATCATGCAACGCCGCGGTCACTGGTGGTGCTGGATGAAATCGGCCGCGGAACCAGCACCCTTGATGGACTCAGCCTCGCATGGGCGATCACCGAACACCTCGCCGCCGCCGGCGCACGGACGCTCTTTGCAACGCACTACCACGAACTCACTGACCTCTCGACTCGCATCGCGGGCGTTCGCAACCTGCACGTTTCGGTGCGCGAATGGAAGGGCGACGTTGTGTTTTTGCATCGCATTCTTCCTGGCTCCACCGATCGGAGTTATGGAATTCATGTTGCGCAGATTGCCGGCATTCCCAAGTCGGTAGTGACGCGCGCCAAGGATGTACTCAGTACCCTTGAGGTGAACAGTTCGCCCAAGTCAACGCGTAGCACCCGTGGGCGCGGCAACAGTTCCGCAGCCGCAACAGGCGCACAACCGGTGGATGCCATGCCGCTCTTCGCAAGCCACGCAGAAGGCGCCCCGCCCCATCCAGCGATCGAAAAACTCCGTCTGCTTGATTTGAACACCCTCACCCCGCTCCAAGCATTTGACATGCTTCGCCAACTGAAAGTGACTACTACCGATGCTTGACAGCAGCACCTGGAAGTCCGAACACAGCGCTGGATTGACGTGGCAAAACTACCTCACCGCGCACGCCGATCGCACAGCTGGTTGGAAAGCACACATCGCCGCCGCCCAGCTCACTGCTGAACAGGGCGTACATCTTGCCAGTTTCACGCGCCGGATGAATGTCTTGGTGCTCACCGGCGCGTGGTGCGGCGACTGCGCCGTGCAATGCCCCATGATCGGCGCCATTGCCGCCGCGTGCCCGGTGGCCGATGTTCGATTCTTAGAACAGGCTGACCACGCTGACCTTGCTGATCAACTGCGCATCTGTGGCGGAACCCGCGTGCCCACGGTGGTGTGGTGCTCGGAGGACTTCAACTTCTGCTCCATGCTGGGGGATCGCACCTTGGCTCGCTACCGATCCATTGCCGCTCGGCAACTTGGAGCATCCTGCCCACTGCCATGGGCGACCGTTGCAACGGATGAAGCCGCCGCTACGCTGCAAGACTGGCTTGAAGAGTTCGAACGCGTTCAATTGATGCTTCGCACCTCGCCGCGCTTGCGGCAATTGCACGGCGACTAACTCATGTACGGCGCGGTGATCACACTTGTCGCCGCGTGCTTCATGGCGGCGGTCGCGTCGATACAGTCGTCAAAGCCGCTTGATCCAACACAATCAGGGTCATCGCCACAACAGCCAGCAGAGCCACCTTCCGCCCGCGCCGCGAGTGAATCAGCACTCAAATCGCTGGCGGCGCACCCCACCTGGATCCGACGCCTGCTTGCCACCATGCGCCTCGAGCGCGCCGAAGAGACCGGCGTTCGCGAGCGCCTCAACGCACTCGCACTTGATTCCGATCCGCGCGTTCGTAGCAGCGCCATCCTTGCCATGGCACGCGTCGGCGCACCACCGCTTCAGCGCCTTGCCGAAAGCGAGGAGGACCCGCGGGTCATTCGCACCATGTTGCGATGCGGCTGGGAAGTACCCGCTGACCGAGTCGATCGCGGTGCCCGCATCTTGGCGAAGGCCAGCGAAGGCACGGATCGATTGCTAGCGGTTGAACTCATCGGAGCGCTCGAAGCACAAGGCCGCAGCGAGCGCAAACTTACCGAGTTCGCTAAAGACACGCTCGCGTCCGTCATCGTGCGCCTCGACCGCGATGACGGTGGCGCCCTCAGTCCCCGCATCGCCGCCATCACCGGCGCCCGCGATACGCGGGTCGGCTGGAAGTGGCGTTCATGGCTTGACCGTAACCGTAACAGCATGCGCATTGATGCTGCAGCGCTGATCGGCCCCAAAGTGGCCGTTGTACAGAACGCCATCGCGCAATTGGACGACGCGGGATTCGTGCGCTTCACAGCAGCACTTGATGAGCTCTTCAAAAAGCCAATTGACCTGGCAGTGGCCATTGACTGCACCGCCAGCATGTCTGCTGAAATCGCCTCCGCACAGGCAGGAATCGATGACCTGATGCGCTTTGTCAATGCTGTCACTGGCGGCATGCGCGTAGCCATTGTCGGTTTCCGAGATCAACAAGACGAGTTCCAACTCATGGGTTGGGACTTCACGGCTGATCCCACCGAAGCACGCACCCGTATCTGGAAGCTCTCCGCTGACGGCGGTGGCGACGAGCCAGAGATGGTCTACGAAGCCATGCGCATGGCGTACGGAAAATTCTCGTGGCGATCGCAAGCACAAAATGTCATGGTGCTGATCGGCGACGCTCCACCGCACCCCGGTTGGGGAAGCCATACCGTGGACATGTCACAAGCCGCCCGTGCACACGGAATCACTACCTACGTGATCAGCGCCCGCTCCATCACTAAGACTGAAGAGGTGAAGCACTTCACTGAAATCGCGCGTATGGGCGGAGGACGAGTCATTCGTCTCAGCGATCGAAACGACCTCGTTGCGGAACTCGCCGGGCTCGCCCTCAGCGACAACTGGCATGATCAGATGGTGGCTGTCTTTGAGCGGTACCTGCAACTCTGCCGCTAAGAAGCTGTTCCGGGAGCATTCCCCCAACTTCCAGTGCCAGGCCGGCGCGTGGTTTCCGGGCTACCGCCGATCGGTTCAGAGGTCTTACCCGCTAGTTTCCAAGCACCTTCAAGCAGGGCTCGAACGCCCTCGCCCGTGGCGCCGGAGATGGCAATTGGTCGCTCACCTTTACGCATACCGATCGCGCCAGCAAACCGCTCGATGCGTTCTTCGCGCTCCTCGGGCTCCACCAGGTCAACCTTGTTCAAGACCACCAACTCCGGCTTCTCCGCCAGCTCGGCTGAGAATTCCAGAAGCTCCTTGCGGATCATGTGCCAATTTGCCGCCGGATCGCTGCCGTCCAGCGGCGCAAGATCCACTAAGTGCACGATGGCGCGCGTGCGCTCCACGTGCTTCAAGAAGTCATGGCCAAGCCCCGCGCCCTGCGCCGCGCCTTCAATGAGACCCGGAAGATCTGCAAAGACCATTCGTCGGTCCGGATCAAGTTCCGCGATCCCCAGCTGCGGGCTGAGCGTGGTGAACGGATAGGCGCCCACCTTGGCATTTGCTCGGCTAATGGCACTCAAGAGCGTGCTCTTGCCGGCATTGGGAAGCCCAACAAGGCCCACATCGGCAATCAATTTCAGTTCAATCAGGAGCCGTCGCTCAACAGCCAACTCACCGGGCGTGCACTCCAGCGGAGTCTGCTTCAAGGCACCCTTGAAATGCTCGTTGCCAAGGCCGCCAACACCGCCGGGCGCCACCACCGCCGTTTGCCCAGGGATAATCAAATCCACCAGGAATTCCCCGGTATCAGCATCAGTCACCACGGAGCCAACCGGCAGCCGAATCTCAATGCCCGCGCCGTCCGCGCCGTGGCAACTCTTCTGCATGCCCTTGCCGCCATCGATCGCAAAGAAGTGCGAACGGAACGAGAATTCAATCAGTGTGTCGAGGTGCGAATCCGCCACCACCACTACATCGCCGCCGCGACCACCGTTACCGCCGTCCGGTCCACCCTTGGGGCGGTCCTTCTCACGGCGCAGATGCGAGGCGCCATCGCCGCCCTTGCCGGATCGGACATTAATGACGGCTGTATCGACGAAGACATTCATGGTGTATTGGGTTTCGTTATGCAATGAAAACCGCGCAGATCAAGGGACCTGCGCGGTTCAGTGTTCGGGTCGAATCCTGGTCAGACGCGATCGATCGCCAAGCGCGGCGTCGTCGGGTCAGCTGGGATGATGTCAACATTGCGACCACGGAAGCGAACGGTGCCCTCAGTCAGAGCCATCAGCGTGTGATCGCTGCAGAGCTTGACGAGATAGCCGGCCTTCCAGCGCGTTCCGCACTGGCGCACGATGATTGAGCCGCTCTTCGCGAACTCTCCGCCATAGAGCTTGATACCTCGGAACTGCGGGTTTGAATCGCGTCCGTTCTGGGTAGAGCCCTGTCCTTTCTTATGTGCCATAGCAAAGTCTCCTACAAAGTTCAGTCGGTCAATATCGAGTTCCGAAGTGTAACGGAATCACCGTTGATTCTCAACCGCTGCACTCGCTTCAACCCCCGGAAACACACGATTAGCATCAAATTTGAGTGAAAGGCCAACGGGTGTTCGGCGGATTATCGGCAACGCCTCGCGCCGACAGCCTGCAGAACGCCGTGGGACGTCACCGCATCAGCCACTGATCCTTCATCACATCAAAGGATGCCTCGGTGCCATGGCGCGGATCCGTCTCGCCTGGAACGGCGAAATGGCGCGACCACGTACGCCGCACGATCACTTCCTTGCCCGTCGCGGGGTCGGTGCAGCGATCAAACGCAGCACTCATGCCGCTTACAAACAGCGTCATGTCCTTGGGGTCGCCCTTCGCAGGCCAGATCACAAATCCCTCGCGGGCATTTGATTCCCCGTCTGGAATGTCACCCATCACCTGAAACTGATCCATCGCCTGCGCGGAGGCAACTGCGCGCTGCATCCGGCGCGCCGCGTCTACAGGAACATCCTTGCCGGCGGTCAAGATGACGCCGTCGCCCATCAGCAGGTCAAAGCGAGGCGAGAAACGCTGCGTCTTTCCAGTCTTGTTGGCAATCGTGTACGTGAACACCCAGAACCGTCCACCGGTTGGCGTGTCAGTCACAATGGAGAGCGCACCGGGGCGGAACTCAAGATCGTCCGCAGTGGCGGGACGAACCTTGGGAATCAACTTGGAATCCGGCACCACTGGCGGCGCTGCACTGGGGGTGCGCGCAGCGGCGGGCTGCACGGCCATCAGCCCAACCGTTAAGACGGCAAGACCAAGTGCGCAAGCGAGGGGACGGATCACGGCGTTCGGGGCTGCAAACATGGTCGGGATTCTACGGCTCGGAGGGCTTCCCGGTTACGCTCATCATGTGCCTTTTCGACGACTCTTTCGCGGAAGTGACAGCTCCCCCTCGGAGTTGCTGTGCAGCAAGGCCAATCCCGACGACCGAGCAGCCGCACTTTCCTCGGTCCTTGGTTCCACGGTGGCCTCTGCGCCCGCCTTCGAACGTCGAGCCGCTTCACAAGGCGTGGACCTCACGCACCTGTGGACTGCGCACCAGGATGGGCGATTAGTCGCTGCCACCCTCCTGATACCCCATCCGGGGCGCACGGCGCTCCTCATGTCGACCGCGCCCCGTGATCACACCCATGCTGCGCAGGTGGGCGCCCTGATCACCGCCACCCTGCACGCGGGGTTTCAACTTCCACAGATTCGGCTCGTGCAGGCACTTTCGTCCCCCAACGAAAGTCTCCGCGCCAGCGCTTGGGCGGCAGGCGGCATGCGTCATCTCGCCACCCTTGAATACATGGAACGTCCCATTCACGGCAGTGAGGTCCGTTCCATTCCCATACCAGCTCCGTTTCGTTTGGCGCCGTGGAATTCCAACGACCGCTCCATGCTTGAAGCGCTGCTCACGCAGACCTACCAAGACACGCTCGATTGCCCCGGCCTTGCCGAGCTGCGCACCCCCACCGATATTGTTGATGGTCACCTTGCAGCCGGCGAACACCATGCATCACTGTGGACGATTGCCTTTGAGAACGAACGCCCCGTCGGCGCGCTGCTCTTGGCGCCGTCGCCGTCCACTGATTCCACTGAAGTCATCTACCTGGGTTTAGTACCGGAAGCCCGCGGTCGTGGTCTCGGCAGCGCACTGTTGGCGCATGGAATGACGCTGGCTGCACAGCGTCCGGAACCAAACATTGCACTTGCAGTGGACGCGCGCAATTCACCGGCGCTTGCCCTGTACACGCACGCCGGATTTTGCGCGCTACGTCGGCGCGAGGCATTCGTCGCGCATCCCGCGCCCTACGCGATTTCGCCAGCGCCTGTCAAGTGACGACGGTTGTCCACAATCGGCAAGCAATGCGCTGCATACACGGTGGATGAAATTAGTTTCTACGAAGGAATTGCTACGGACTACGGCACTTACGCAAGCGTGATTCAACATCACATTCACTTGCCCCTTGCATCGATGCAAATTCCGGCTAGCCTTCGCCGTGCTCCGCAGGATGTGGAGCATTCAACAGCGCCGCTTGTGTGGCGCCCCACTGGAATCAGCGCGGCCCTGAGCGCCCGCCATCACCACTGGAGCGCCGCGTAAGCGGAGTGTTGAGCGCCGTGCAAGTCATCGGAGATGACCGCACGGAGTGGACACGGACGATCCTGAAATCCTGTCGGCATGCACTGCCTCGTTCAGTACGAACAAGGGAGCGGTGGCTTATTCGCCATCG
>CALQCP020000036.1 GCA_943329105.2 Chitinophaga pinensis
ATGCATGAAGAGTCCAAACCAAGATGTGACCGGCACTGAAGTTCACCGAGGCTTCAAGGATCGGTGTTCCAGACCGGCGGGCTGGACTCGAACAGGTGCGGACCTTTGGCGGCAGGCCCGCGAAGCCGTTTCAGAAATCCAACCACACCAAAGAGGTGGGCTGGGGTTGTATGGAACGATATCCGTACAGACAGATATACGGCTGCGGCAACCACCGGAGATTCAGGAGATCCTGGCGAATGTCCCCTGCGCCATCAGCACCCAAGGCGCCTGGAGTCCCAATAATGACCGCCAAGGGCGCAGGAGCAGCCCGGACCATCCGGCTTTACCCTTTACCCCGCGGTCGAACGTGGATCCTGAACCCCCGCGCCACTTTCCGCTGACCAAAGGACTCCCCGCATGAAGCTCTACACCCGAACCGGCGACGACGGAACCACTGGCCTCTTTAGTGGCGCCCGCGTCTCCAAGGACCATCCGCGCATTGAGGCATACGGAACGATTGATGAACTCAATGCGGTGTTGGGGCTGGTACTCAGTGCTTGTGATCCCACGCACACCTTTGAGAAGCGGTTGCACGCGATCGTTGGTGCGATCCAATCGCGTCTCTTTGATATCGGTGCAGATCTTGCAACACCCGAAGGTGCGAAGCAGCAATCAAAGATCCACCGCATTGATAGTGCAGATGTTGCGGAGTCAGAGAAGTGGATTGACGAAATTGATTCTGCCAATCCACCGCTCACCACGTTTGTCATGCCCGCAGGAACCGAGCTTGCCGCACGACTCCACGTAGCGCGCACTGTGTGTCGCCGCGCAGAACGCACCATCATTTCGCTTGGAAGCATTGAGCCCGTCGGCGAGCCACTGATGCGCTATGTGAATCGATTGAGCGATCTGTTCTTTGCGATGGCGCGTCGAGCAAACCACGAGCGTGGCCATCCTGATGTTGCGTGGATTCCAAAGCAATCGCGCGAGTAATCAGGCATAAATCGCGCGGTGCACTCCTAGACCTCTATCGTGCCGAACACGCGATCGCCAGCATCTCCAAGCCCGGGGCGAATGTACGCATTGCCATCAAGTTCACGGTCAAGCGCTGCAGCGTGAACCATGACATCGGGATGTTCGTCATGAACACGACGAACACCCTCCGGGGCGGCAACCAGGCACACCATTTGAATGTCACGACAGCCGGCTTCCTTGAGATAGCGAATCGCGGCACACGCGCTTCCGCCAGTGGCAAGCATCGGATCAATGACGATGGCGTAGCCCTCACCGACGTCGTGCGGAAGCTTGGCGTAATAGGTGACTGGGCGATGCGTTGTTTCGTCGCGACGAATGCCGATGTGTCCCACGCGTGCTTCTGGAAACAGTTGCATCACGCCGTCGGTCATGCTCAGGCCCGCGCGCAAAATCGGTACCAATGTGACTGGGCGGCTGAGCTGGTGGCCTTCGGTCTCCTCGAGCGGTGTCGGCACGCGGATCGGGCGAGTGTCAAATCGGCGGGAGACCTCATAGGTCATCAATCCGGCGATCTCATTGAGTAGACGGCGAAAGTCCGCGGAATGAGTGCCACGATGGCGCGCTATCGCCAACTTGTGCCGAATGAGCGGGTGATCGAAGACCTTGAGATTGGCGAATGCGTCCGAATGCGTGGGCATGAAAGTGTTCCTTGCGGTCAAGCGTAGACTGCCACGTCGCGCCGCGAACCCTGCGGCGGGAGGAAGACCACATGATGAACACCGTAAATGAAACCTCGCGCAACGACGGCGCGCTGCTGAATGGCGAGCGCGATACCACCACGAAGCACCGAAAAGCTGTTCGCGGCGGTTCGATACTGCTCGGCACAGGTGCGTTGATTGGTGCGGCCTTGGCCATTCTCCTGGGAGCCGCACTGGCGCAGACCCCGGCTGCAAGCCGCCCGGCTGGTCGCGTCAAGCCAAGCCCAGAGCAGATCACCCTGGAGACGCGCGCTGCCATGGAAGTGCTGAACCAATTCGTTGGTCGCTGGGACATCAACGGTCAATCATTTGATGAGAACGACAAGCCAGTTGGAGCGTTCACCGGTAGCGCGCATTATTCGTTTGTGATGGCGGACAACTTCTTGATGGGCGAAACCACGCTGACCAGCGGAAAGTTCTTGCTTGATCAGACTGATTATTTCGGATATTCGCCTGGCCTCAATAAGTACACGCACGTCATGCTCACTGAGCTTGATAAGTCCATGATCTACCAGCAAGGCGAATGGATGGCCGAGGTTGGCTCGTTTGTGTTTGCTGTTGCTGCGCCGCTCGACTCGCCCAAAGGTACGCCGCGCAGTGTTGGGCTGGAGTATGGATTCAGTAACGCCGGCATTGCAGTCACCATGAGTATGCAGAACGGCGTCAAGCCAATGCGCAAGGTGCGCATGTTGCTCACCAAGTCAACACAGCCTGCTGCACCAACTGGTCCCGATGGCATGCCTATCGGCGGCAATGTGCAGTATCAGCAGGGTGATCCAGCCAAGATGCGCGCGCAGATGCAGCAAGCGGTCGGACAGATGACTGCGCAAAAACAAGCTATGCAGCAATACATGCAAGGGATGAATATGGGTATGGACAGCCAGATGGACAAGATGATGGATCAACAAATGGACCAAGGCGTGACCGATCAAACCCGCGAACTGCTCCGGGGTCCTGAATAATGCCACTGCCCCGCCTCGCCATCATTGGTCGACCGAATGTCGGCAAGTCCAGCTTGTTCAATCGACTGGCTGGACGCCGCATTTCCATCGTCGACCCCACTCCTGGTGTGACTCGCGATCGCGTCACCACCATCCTTGAACTGAATCCGCCGCCAGATCGCTCCGATGAGGAGCCGCGGTTTGTAGAGATCATGGATACCGGTGGATACGGCATCTATGCCGCCGAGGGCGGACAGATTGATGACGCCGGCAAGGACTTGGCGTTGCTGACGCCGGACATCGAAGCACAGATTTACAAGGCCGCCCATGATGCGGAATTGATCTTGTTTGTCATCGACGCGCGCGATGGCGTGATGCCGCTTGATGAGCGCGTTGCGAAATTGATTCGCAGCGCCGGGCTCTCACAGAAGGTTGTGCCCATCGCCAACAAGGTGGATGACCCCAGCTGGGACGCTGACGGTTTTGAAGCCGCCGCGCTCGGATTTGGGCAGCCACTCTTGGTAAGCGCAACTTCTGGATACGGATCGAAGCGATTGCTGGAAACGGTGTGGGAACGCCTTGAAAAATCCAGCGCAGGTGAGCAGCCGGAAGTTCCGGAAGTTCGCTTTGCGATCGTTGGTCGACGCAATGCCGGCAAGAGTTCGTTGGTGAATACGCTGGCTGGTGAGCCGCGCGTCATTGTCAGTGAAATTGCCGGCACCACCCGCGATGCTGTTGATGTTCGCTTTGAAATTGACGGCAAGGTGTTGGTTGCCATTGACACCGCTGGCGTTCGTAAGCGCAAGAGTTGGGCTGATGACGTTGAGTTCTATTCAAACGCGCGGACCGACAACGCCATTGAACGCGCGGACGTTTGTGTTCTGCTTCTGGACGCCACCGAGAAGTGCTCACAGATTGAGAAGCGCCTCGCAAGCCAGCTCGAGGAGAAGTACAAGCCCACGGTGATTGCGGTTAACAAATGGGACCTGGTCTCCGGCAAGCTTTCACCGAAGGACTACACCGAATACCTCACCCAGGAATTCCCCGGGCTTGAATTTGCGCCGATCGTATTCATCAGTGCCAAGGACGGCAGTGGTCTGAAGGAATTGCTGGGCATGATTGCCAATCTTGACCAGCAAACCAAGCACCGCGAGGGCACTGGACGCATCAACAATGCGGTGCGTGAAATTCTGGAGGCGCGCGGACCGAGCTCCGCGCTGGGCACCCGCGCCAAGGTCTTCTATGTGGCGCAAATTGATGTAAGGCCGCCAACGATCGCTATGGTGGTCAACAAGCCTGACCTCTTCAAGGGCACCTATGAGCGGTATTTCAAGAACCAATTGCGCGAGCACTTGCCGTTCAGCGAAGTTCCGATCAAGTTGATCTTTAGCGAACGCAAGCGCGAAGAGCGTCGGCACTAGACACTAGACACTAGGCACTGGGCACTAGGCGCTCAATACTTGGCACGTGCTACCACACGTGTTCGGCTGTTCCGTGCGGCACATGCGTGGGGCTGTCCCTTACCCCGGGCGTACTGCCCAGGTGATCACGAACGCCACTGCTGCAAGCGCGCCAACAATGCCTGTCCCGATCGCTGTTGCAGCGAATGCGTCGAGCGTGGCGATTCGAAATGCTGAGCGAGCCAAGAATGCCGTTGCAGCGGTAAACGCCAAACCGTCAAACGCCAGTTTGAGCATCGGTTGATCAATCGGAACGAAGTTGGTGAGGGCGGCCACTGCTACGCATGCAAACGCGCGGCTGATGATGTCAATGGCGGATCCCGGCGGGCGCCCACGTACCAGCGCAATGGCGGCAAATGCCGCTGAGCCCGCGCCTGTGCACAGTAAAAGCCAGACCACCGAGGCACCAGCAGCAGAGAGTCGCTGAATGGCCGTTGGGGAAACCGCCTGGATTGGAAGAAGTGCCGGCAACCCCGCCAAGCAACCAATGACCAAAGCAAGCAGTGCAACCACGCCGACGCCGCCCCAGAATCGGAAGTCGCCCTCCGGACAAAGGGGAAGATCATGCGCGCGGTCGTTCATGGGGCGGTCATCGTATCCGTGGCGTGGGATATCCTCAGCCGCGACATGGATATTCAGATCCGCGACCGCAGCCGCCAGCCCATTGGCGTGGCACAGGTGGATCCGGCGGCGCGACCAATGTTGGTCCGTGCAATCGCGGCGGATGGGGCGCCGCATGAAATCTATCTTGACTGGGAACACGCGCTTGACGATGCGGGGCAATTGCGTTCGTGCGTGACATGTGGGTGCCAGCATCTGTATCGGCGCCGCACCCTGCCACGATTTGCCCCGTTTGCGCTGGTACTTGCGGGGGCTGGAGTGGTGGCAGGAGTGCTTGGGTACTCCAGCGACCCCATCGTGCTTGCGGCGTTGGTGGCACTACTGGTGCTTGACGGCGCAGTGTTGGTGCTCGCCCGAGTGCAGTTGGTCTGCTATCGCTGCGGCAGCGCTTACGGGGGCGCGCCGATCGCTCGATACCACCGTGCGTGGGATGCTCGTATCGCCGCGGAACCGGACAACCAGCCGATCGTGCCCAATGAATTGAACGCCCAAAACGATGCCCGCGGGCCATCGCTACCATCAAACCCATGAGCGCCCCAGACATTGCGCCAATCGTTGCCGACACCGCATGGATGAGTTCCCTCGGTGGTTGCTTTGTTGTGTTCGATGGACCGGACGGCAGCGGAAAGAGCACGCAGTTTCGACGCTTTGCTGACATCGCACGTGCAACCGGGCTTGAAGTGGTGGAAGTGCGCGAACCCGGCGGCACCGCGATCGGTGAGAAGATTCGAGCCATCTTGCTGGATCCAGCCAATGCAGAGATGACCACGCGCAGTGAAATGCTTTTGTACATGGCTAGCCGCGCGCAACTGTATGAGCAACGCATTGCACCAGCGATTGCAGCAGGCGCGCTGGTTCTTGCCGACCGGTTTGTATCAAGCACGCTGGCATACCAAGGCACCGCTGGGGGAATTGACGAAGAAGAGATCTTGGCGGTTGGCAAGGTTGCCACGGGAAATCATTGGCCAGACCTCACTGTGGTGTTTGATGTTGATACTGATGTTGCTATGAAGCGTCTATCACCGCTTCTTGATCGCATGGAACAGAAGGGCATGGACTTCCACGCACGCGTCCGCAGTGGATACCTCGCGCAGGCAATCCGTTGGGCGCATCGTTATGCAGTAGTGAATGCGAGTGTTGCTCCGGATGCTGTTACACACGGACTGCTTGACGCAGTGGCAACTTGGACAGCGCAGCGATTGGCGACGCGTAGTGGAACGCACAAGTAATCCACCGCGTCTCCACACTGTTGAACGTTGCTGTGCAAATTTATAAATAGTGAGGAACTTCCGCAGGTGCTGCTCGTTTCCGCGTGAACTGCGCGCATACTCATCGCCGTGTGTGGACAGCACGCGGGGCACTGGCTGAACCGCAGATCGTGTGGGGACATGAATCCGAATGTTGCGCGTCGTGACCGGCTGAGCCGGTTCGTAGATCTAGCGCGGGTCTATCGTGGTTGGAGTCGGCAAGAGCTGGCATCCAACCTTGGCCGAGATCTCTCCAAAGTAGTTCCTGACAGTGGCAATCCCAAGCTTGATTTGGTGGTGGCCCTTGCTGATGCGCTTGACTGGAATGTTGGTGATGTAGCGCAGTGCGTTTGGGAGGCCCCGCCGCTGGTGTTGGTGCCTGGTGAAGACTTCGCTGCGCTCGATGCGCAGGCGATTGAATCACATCGAGCAGGTGATTGGCGTGGCTTGATTGCAGGCGGACGGCGGCTGTTGGCGTCTGCAAACACACCTGCTGAGCGTGCGCGTGCGCTGAATCGGCTTTCAGGTGGACATGATGGACTCGGGCGCTATTCCAAGAGTCTGGAATGCCTGCGCGACGCACTGTCTCTTACGCCACTAACACCGCAGTTGGAACTGATGTTGCGTGTCAACCTTGTAGGTGCACACTATGCGCTTTGGCATGTCATTGAAGCGCGTGCCACGGCGCGTGAATTGGTGGATCGCTTTGAGATGCGACCGCCAAATGGACGGGTTGAGCGGGTAGCGCAGGCATTTTCACTGATGTACCGCGGACACTGTGCACGGCGCGCGATTACAACGTGCACTGAAGATGCACACCGTAATGCCAATGAAGCGTGCGCAGACCTCGAACGCGCCGGCACCTTATTTTCTGCCCTTGCTCGTGAGTTCGGCGACGATAGTTACGGTGGCGTCGCCAACACTTGCCGCGGTGCTCTACTTGAAGTGCATTGCACGCTTGGATTGCTGGACCCGCTCGATGCGGTGTCAACAATCACGGAAGCGCTCGGTGGTGTGGAGGATCCGCTGTTGGCTCCCCCAGGAGATTGGCTAGAGAGTTATGGATGGTGGTGCATCTTTGGATGCAATGTGGCAGTCCGTCATTTGGACGATCCGCACTTTCACCGCGCCATGGCGATATTTACCAACAAGGCGATCGAGATCGCGGACCGACTTGGAAACTGGTCGCTCCGGGAACGCGCATTCAGCCTGGAGCAGATGCGGCGGGAACGCCTTGAAAAGTCCACTGGCTTTGAGGCCGAGTGGATCCTTGATGAGGAAGATGTCCGCACGATCGCTGGCACGATGGGCAGATTTCCATCGTTCCGTGAAACCGGTTGGCGAATCCTTGCCGATGCCCGCATTGTTGAAAAGGTATGAAAGGAGGAACACACCATGAAAATGCAATTTGTAATCAGTCATAGTTTGCGTGTTGGTCCCACGGGCACGACATCACTTCTTTCATCGTCAATACTTCTGATTGTGGCGTGCGTTGCCTTTGTTCCATGCTCGCCAGTGGCGGCGGAAAATAGGGGGGTCCAGGCTACTGAGCAGGTCGACGGGAAATCAGTGGACCGCCGACGTTGGTGGCTTGATATCTGGGCCCATTCCATGCAGGAAACCTGCTTTATCGCCTGGATGGATGCGGAGTTTGGCGGCAACACCTGGCAGTGGGTCTTGCCTGTGGAGCAAGTGAACTCGATTTATCTTTGGTGGTCCGTTGCGGTATGGGGTGTGCCCAACGGCAAGTAACCGGTGCATGTGCGCCGAAATTTATTGATGCTTGTTTCACCATCGGGCGGGGTCTCATCTAGACTCCGCCCGATGGGTGCTAGTGGACATGCAGCAAACGATCATGCTTCGGCACATGCGCACGCGCAGACCCCTGCGCACGAACACTGCCCAGGGTTGCTTCTGTTGATCTGTGGTCCATCGGGCGTCGGAAAGACCACCATTGTGCATGAACTTATACGCCGATTTGGCGGTTTGTTTTCCATCAGCGCCACAACGCGGCAGCGATCGCCGCAAGAGCGTGATGGCGTCGATTACTTCTTTGTCGATGAGCCTACGTTTCAGGAATGGATTACTGAGGATCGGTTCTTGGAACACGCACAGGTCTTCGGCCGCGCATGGTATGGAACGCCTGAGGCGCCCGTCCGTGCTGAACTGGCAAAGGGTCATTTGGTGGTGCTCGATATCGACGTTCAGGGTGCTGACAATGTGCGCAAACGCATCCCCGAGGCACTGGCAATTTTTGTGCTTCCGCCGAATGAGCAAGAACTCTTGAAGCGGCTCCGCGCACGTGGTCGTGAGGATGAAGCGGCCATTGAACGTCGCTTTGCGGAAAGCAAACTAGAGATTGCGCGCGCGACGCAGGGTCACACTTTCGATGCCTTTGTGGTGAACGACACACTGCCGCGTGCTACGGATGAGGTGTCCGCGATTGTGGCCGCACGACTGGCAAAGCGGGGCTGACTGTCTGGGGGCGCGCCCGGGAGTGCGCTACCGGGACGGCAAGCGTGGTTCATGAAAGCCGTGCGGGGTCAGCGAAATAAACCCCGGAAAAGCGCCGATAAATTCTACGTTTTGCAAAGTGTCTGCGGTTGGCCAACAGGCTAAAGTAATGGCCATGGCAGCGCATCGGCACTGCCCCGGCGATGGCGCCCGCACCTTTGAGGCCTCTGTTGACTACTGCACGCATTCCACTTCCGCGTCCGCCCGCCACCAATCCTGCTGAGTTGCTGGTGCGATACACCGTCCCGATTGTCACTGTCCACATCCTGGCGCTCTTGGTGTTTGTGCCAGCGTTCTTCTCATGGACCAGTGTGATCTTGTGCGTTGCTGGCGTTCACGTGTTTGGGCAGACCATCACCATGGGCTACCACCGCCTGTTAGCGCACCGCAGCTTCAATACGCCGCGTTGGTTTGAGCACACACTCGTACTCGGCGCACTCTGCTGTCTTGAGGATTCCCCCGCGCGGTGGACAGCCACGCATCGCATGCATCACGCGCACAGTGACGAAGCGGAAGACCCGCACAGTCCGTTGGTGACGTTTCTCTGGGGCCATGTCTGGTGGGTCATGTTGCGCAACCGCGATCTGCATCACCGCACCAACTATGACAAGTACGCCCGCGACATCTTGCGCGATCCTTTCTATATGTGGATCGAGAAGCATGCGTGGAGTCCCTTGTGGTTCTACTTGGCGCAGTGCGCTATCTATGTTGCTGCAGGATTTGCTGTCGCCCTTGCGTGGACTGACGTCACCGGTGCTGCGCTCTTTGCTGCAAGCGTCCTGGTGTGGGGCGTATTTCTGCGCACGGTCATCGTCTGGCACATCACCTGGAGCGTCAACAGTCTGACGCACATGTTCGGATATCGTAATCACGAAACCGAAGAGCACAGCCAGAATAATTGGCTGGTGGCGTTGGTGGCCGCTGGCGAAGGTTGGCACAACAATCATCACGCTGATCCGGCATGCTGCACCAATCAACACCGCTGGTGGGAATTGGATGTGACGTACTGGGAACTGCGAGCGATGTCGCTTGTTGGGCTGACCAGTGATCTATCACCGCGCCGTGAGGTGCGCGCCGCGGAAGCCATTGCTGCGGCAGCAGCGCGCGCGAAGGCAAAGCTGACCGATCCCGCTGCTGTCCCCGCGGGAAACCGTGGTGAGGTGAATGCGATGAAAGCCAGCGTTGGTGCCGGTGTTGGTGCCGGTGTTGGTGCGAGCGCCGGTGCTGCAGACGTAGCCCAGATCAGTACTGTTCATTCAAACTAAAAGTGTGGGTGGGTGGGTGGGCGCCGCGAATCGCGGTCTTCCATGACAACTGCACCCACATTCTGCGCGGAACCGTCGCTTATGAATCAGCGGGTTCTTCGGTGACCTGTGGTGGCCCGATGACGGCACTACCCACTCGGACCATATTTGATCCGCACTGCACGGCGATCTCAAAGTCAGAAGTCATGCCCATGGAGAGAATGTCGAAGCGCTCGCCACCAGCGCCAACTTGACGAATATCGTCGTACAGCTCGCGACAGCGCTCAAACGTTGCGCGCGCAGCGTCGGCCCCGCCGGTCAGCGGCGCCATGCACATGAGACCGCGTGACCGAACATTCACCATCGTGTCGATCTGGGCCACCAAATGCCGGGCAGCACCAGGGGCAACGCCTTGCTTGGATGACTCGCCGCTGACATTCACTTCCACAAGCACCTCAATTGGGGTCTCGCGTCGCGCAGCGGCGATCTGGATTTCTTCCGCAAGTCGCAGGCTGTCCACCGACTGAATCAGCCTGGTTGCTTCGACAGCCTTCTTGACTTTGTTGCGCTGCATGGTGCCGATCATGTGCCAGCGCACCACGGGCGCTGTTCCACCAAGTTCGGAGTGACGCGCGCGCCACTCCTCAATCTGCGCAGTTCGTTGCAAGAGTTGTTGCACGCGGTTCTCTGCAAAGTCCACTTGGCCCAATTGCATGAGTTCGCGAATCTGTTCCACCGAACCGCTCTTGGAGACCACCACCAGCATGATGTCTTCTGGTCGACGGCCAGCAACCTTGGCGGCAGAAGCGATACGCGACTGCACATCCAGGTAGCGCTGCTTGAGGGTGGTGCCGTTCGCGTCCTGCGTTCCGGTGATCATGCGTAAAGGATACGGCGCTCGGAGGAAGGGTGAATGGGGTAAATGTCGGGGTGAGACCGCAGGGGAGGCAGGGGTTGCGAGGGCTTCACGGGGTTTGTGCTGCGTAGCGGCGGGCAGACGCTCATTGCACTCGTATCCTGACACGCGATGAGCGCCCAACACACCGTCACAACGCCCGGCAATTGCCCGTGCATTCTGATCATCCGCGATGGCTGGGGGATCAATCCGCACCCTCAGGAGCGCGCGGCGGACGGAACGCGGCTTGGCAAGACGCCGGTGTGTGATCGGTTGGAGCGGGAGTGGCCGCATACGTTGATCAAGACGTCTGGTGAAGATGTCGGACTGCCCATCGAGAATGGCGAGCCTGTGATGGGCAACAGTGAGGTTGGACATCAGAACATCGGCGCAGGTCGGATTGTTGACCAAGAGCTCATGCGAATCACGCGCGCGGTGCGCAGCGGTGAATTTGCGCGCAATGAGGGTTTGGTTGCTGCGTGCGCGCATGCCAAGGGAACAACCGACGATGGTCGTGCTCGGGCATTGCACATCATGGGATTGGTAAGTGGCGGGAAAGTGCACAGCGACTTTTTGCATCTTGAGACGCTTGTGCAACTTGCAAAGTCACAAGGCGTCCCCAGTGACCGCGTGTTTGTGCATGTCTTTACTGATGGGCGTGACACGGCGCAACAGAGTGGTCTTCCGGTAGTTGAACGGCTCGAGGAGTTGCTCGCTCAGGCAGGCGGACGCATTGCGACGGTGATTGGTCGATACTGGGCGCTGGACCGTGATTTCCGCTGGGATCGTGTGGAGCGCGCATGGAATGCCATCATGAATCGCGCGGGAACGGTGTATGGAACCAATGCCGTGCAGGTGATGCGTGACTACTACGCAAAGCCGGTGTCGAGCAACATGTCGGGGGATGAGTTCATTCCACCAACCAGAATCCTGCGCGACGCTGGTGTGCCAACGGATGGCGATGCGGTGGTGTTCTTCAATTTCCGCGGTGATCGACCGCGCGAACTCACTATGGCATTTGTGTTGCCGGACGAGGCGTGGTCACAGGTGAAGTCGGGTGGATTTGCGCGTGATCCGCGCCCGCATGGGTTGCACTTTGTGACTATGACGGGGTACGAACAAGGTCTGCCAGTGCGGGTGGCGTTTGAGCGCCCGGCAAAGATGCCACACATCATGGGTGAGTGGATTTCCAGCTTGGGTCTGACGCAATTTCGGTGCGCGGAAACGGAGAAGTTCCCACACGTGACATTCTTCTTTAATGACTACCGCGAAGAGCCGTTTCCGGGGGAGAGTCGGACCTTGATTCCAAGCCCAAAGGACGTGGAGACTTACGATCAGAAGCCAGAAATGAGCGCATACGGGGTGCGGGATGCGGTGTTGGGGCGCATTGCGGCGGCGGATTGTGAGTCGTTCATAGTGGTGAACTTTGCAAATCCGGACATGGTGGGCCACACGGGAAATCTGCAGGCGGTGATCAAGGCGTGTGAGGTGGTGGATGAATGCGTGGGGCAGATTATCGAAGCGACGCTGGCACGAGGCGGGAGCCTGGTGATCACGGCCGATCACGGAAACGCAGAACAGATGAAGGACCCAAAGACGGGTGAGCCACAGACAGCGCACACAAATTTCACCGTGGAGTTGTTTGTGGTGGGAGAGGCGTTCCGAGGTGTGCAACTGCGGGAGGGCGGCCGACTCGCAGACATCGCGCCAACAATATTGGCAATGATGGGTTGCCCGCAGCCGCCCGAAATGAGCGGCACGAGCCTCTTGTAAATCAGCCGAAATCAGCCGTGAATCATGCGGCCTTCGGCGCCGAGGGCTGCTTCGTGCATGCTCTCTGCCATCGTTGGATGGGCGTGCATCGTCGCAATGATGTCGTCCACTGTTCCCTCAAGTGCCTTCGCCACGCAAATCTCGTGGATCAACTCACTGGCGTTCTCGCCAATGATGTGACCACCAAGGATCTCGCCGTACTTCTTGCTGACAATCAACTTGACCATACCCTCGGCCGCGCCGTCGGCAATGGCCTTGCCATGACTCTTCAGGCTGTACTTGCCAACGCGGTACTCAAT
>CALQCP020000037.1 GCA_943329105.2 Chitinophaga pinensis
CAGGTCAATCTCAAAGATGCGCTCGAGTTCATCACCGAAGAAGTCAAGGCGCACGGGCAGCGCCCCGCCGGGCGGAAAGACATCGATGAGCCCACCGCGCACGGCGAACTCGCACGGATTCTCGATGGCCTCAGTGCGTACATATCCAGCATCGGCAAGCCACTCGGCAAGTTCACGCGGTGCGCAACGCTGCCCGGCGCGCGCAACCCGCAGGAGCCGTGGCAAGAGTGCCGCATCCGGCACCATTTGCATGAGCGATGGAAATGGTGCCACCAAGATGCCTGGCACGTTTCCCTCAATGAGTCGCCGCACCACGGTCAGTCGCTCGGCAAGTAAGTCGAGCGCAGACCCACCTTCGCCGGGCGAACTTTCGAGCGCTGGAAGTAGCACCGGCTCCGGACCAACGCCAGCAGCAAAGAGGTCGTTGAGTTCTGAAACAGCTTCGTCCGCTTCATCGATGTGCGCGGTGACCAAGAGCACGGGGCGCTGTGTGCGTTGCGCGAGCGCCGCCGCCACAAACACCGTGCTGCTACCCGCCGCACCACGGCACGAAGATGCCCCGCCCGCCTCGACATTGCTGACGAGTGGGTCAATGGCGCTCGCGGCGACAAGCCCACCAAACCAGGTGGGCGACGCATCCTTGGTGGAAGACATCAGTGTGGAGCGTAGGCGGGAGCGGAGATGAACGCGCTGATCCGAGCAAGGGCGGCAGGACCAACTCCGCGGACCCGATCGATATCGGCGGTAGTTGCAAACGGACCACGAGCTGCCCGATCATCAACGATGGCCTGTGCCAGTGCCGGGCCAACCCCGGGAAGCAAAGAGAGTTCAGCTGCCGAGGCGCGATTGATATCGATGAAATCCGTACCGATGAGGCTCGGACCCGGCGCTCGAAAGTACTCAGAAACACCGCTAAATAATGCGGCAAGAGAGCATCCGAGCACCACTACCACCGCGCCGCGGCGGCGCATTGCGCTGAGCACGCGCATCAACTGTCCTCTGCTGCGGAGCGGGCGACGTCTGCATTCAGCGGAGGAAGGGGTAGGCGAATTTGGCGTCGAAAGCGAACAATTCGTTCAGCAGCCAACTTTGGGGTTCCATCGGTGGCAAACAAGCCGCCGTTCTTGATGCCAAGTCCGGCATCGTCGCGCAGCCGATCCCACACCACTGCTTGGATGCCGGGATTGGCCATGGCAATTTGGAAACACATGCCAGCCCACGCGCCTTGCGACTCCGGTCCCCATGGACGACGCCAGAATCCAGCGCCCGGTTCCGGGTGTGGCTCACTGGGCGCCCCGCACGCAGTAACAACGACGGGCGGCATTTCCTTGCGACTGGTAAATCGCTCCAGCATGGCAGCAATCTGCATCAAGTCGCGGGTTCCCTTGCCACGCGCCGCATCGCCAACAACGACCGGGATGCCAACAATGTTTACCGTGACACCCTCAGACACCAGCGCTCGCAGATAGCGAATAGCGTTCATGGCGCCGTTCGCATCCGGAGGAATGTCACCAAACGGGTCGCCGATTTCAACAAGCAGCTTTGCGTTCTTCTGCACCTGACGAACCGCAAAAGCAGCAATGCGGGTGGACTGCACCATCGCCTCCGGCGAGAGCGTGGCGGCCTCATTCAAGTGGATCGCAGAGCCAATGTTCCATATCGGATTGAGCAGTGTGTAGCGAGTAACCACCTCAGTAATGAACGCGTGCAAGCGATCCTTCAGCTTTGCTCGATCCGCCATGATTGGACGCACCCAGCCTGGAATTCCTGCGGCGCTCGCGTCAAAGAGCGGGCCGGCAATCAATTCACGCTTGCCTACTTTGGCAAACTGCATCCATCGATCAACCTGATCCCACACAAACCGCCCCTGGGTCGGTTCAATCAAGTGCCACGGCGTGGGCACTGACAAGATGTCAAAGTCTTGAACGAGCGCGGACTTCAGTAATTCTGGCGCCTTCTCAACCGGCACTCGCACTCCAAGTGCGCGTTGCGCGCCCTGCTTTGCATAGCGGCGGTGCAACATCCACTCGGTGCGCTTCATCACCAACTTCTCGCTGGCATCCATGGCTATCGCCAAGGCATCGCGGTGATGAACCTGCGCGCGATAGGGCTCATGATCCACCGTGCCGGTGACGAACATAGAACGCGCGCGTTCAAATTGCTCGAACGCCTCGGGTGCCTTGGCTGGATCAAGGAATCCCCAATTCTCACTTTTCTCTAGAAAAATCTTCACGCGGTGGCGGGCCAGTTCCTCGTACAACCGGTACGGCTCGTTGCGCTGCTCCAAGAGGCACGTTTGCAACATCATCGTGCCAGCTTTGCCTGCGTTCACCTCAAGGCATAAAGCGATGGCAGGCTTGGTGTCGACTGCGTTGCAGACAATCTTCCCTTTGCTGAATGTCACAACTCCCTCAAGCGCCGTGTCATCGACGCCAAGAATGTGTGCATTGACGAGCGGCCAATCCCGCGCCGGCCCGTCCTCGTCGAACACCGTGAAACGAAGCATCCGCCGAGTGTAGCCGGGCAACAGGTGGTGCTCGACACATGCCTGCGGAAAGGCAGCAAGAAAGCTGACGGGATCGCAGGTGATTACGATGCCGGAGATGAACGCCCTTCCCGGCTCAAGCACCACGGCACACGCGGTCTTCGAAACGCACTTGCCCCTTGGGGGCCGCCGTCAGGGGAAGGTCCGCGACGTCTATTCGCTTCCGACACAGGCGGGCGATCGCCCACAGCTCTTGGTGGTCGCCACGGACCGGATCAGCGCATTCGATGTCGTGATGCCGACGCCGGTACCTGGAAAGGGTCGACTGCTGACAGAGATCAGCGTTGCGTGGTTCACCTTCTTGCGCTCACTGGGAATCGCTCCTGATCACTTGGTATCCACCGACGTGTCACGGCTGCAGACACTGGATGATGCTGATCGAGCCCTGCTTGCCGGTCGTTCCATGATCTGCCGCGCGGCGCGGGTGGTACAAGTGGAGTGCGTGGCGCGCGGATACTTGGCGGGCAGCGGTTGGCAGGAATACCAATCGAATGGAACGGCGTGTGGCATTCCATTGCCAGCCGGGCTTCGTCAGTGCGAGCAACTGCCCGAGCCGATCTTCACGCCCGCTACCAAGGCAGCGGAAGGTCACGACGAAAATATCTCCTTCACCGCCATGTGCGACACCGTTGGTGGCGAGCTTGCCGAGCGCCTGCGAACGATGACGCTCAACATTTACACCGCCGCCGCTGCGCGAGCACGCGCGCGTGGACTGATCCTGGCGGACACGAAATTTGAGTTTGGATTTGCGCTGGATGCAAACAACGAACCAACCGCCGAACTGATGTTGGTTGACGAAGTGCTCACCCCCGATTCCAGCCGCTATTGGCCGGTGGCTGGATACGCGCCGGGCCGCGATCAACCCAGTTTCGATAAGCAATACCTGCGCAATTGGCTGCTCGAACGCGTCGCGCGTGGCGAATGGCACAAGGAACCGCCTGGACCGGTGCTGCCTGCTGAAGTGCTCCGCGAGACGCGTTCAAAGTATGAAGAAGCGGCTCGACTGCTCGCGTGATTGATCGCGTGATACCGCCGGCGTGGCAACGCTCAGCGAAGCGCCGCGTCGACCACGTTGCGCAGCAACATGGCAACCGTCATGGGCCCAACGCCGCCGGGAACTGGCGATATCCACCCAGCGATACCGCGTACCGCCGCAAAGTCCACATCACCAACAGTGATCTTCTTGCCATCCGGGCCATCGATTCGATTGATGCCAACATCGATCACCACTGCACCCGGCTTGATCCAATCCGCTTTCAATAGTTGCGGAACACCGCACGCAGCAATGACGACATCGCAGGTGCGACACAACGCGGGTAAGTCCGGAGTGAACTTGTTGGTGGAGTGCACTGTTGCCTCGGTGCGCATCAACAGCACTGCAATTGGTTTGCCAACAATGTTGCTTGCGCCCACTACCACGCATCGCTTGCCACGCAACTGAATACCGGTGGACTCAATCATCTCCAGCGTTGCTAATGCCGTGCATGGAACAAGGCTTCGTCTGCCGTAGACAACATTGCCAATGTTGGCAGGATTGACGCCTTCCACGTCCTTGTCAGGGCTAATGAGCGACTGGATGCGCTCCGTGTCAACGGCTTCCGGAAGTGGAAGATGCACCATCAACGCGCGCACCGCGTCGTCGACGTTGAGTAGTAGCACGCGTCCCGCGATGTCATCAGCAGACGCACCCGCGGGAAGTCGATGCAGGACGTACTCAATGCCAACCTCCGCGCAGGTACTCGCTTGGTTCATCGCGTAGATCCCCGCCGCGCGATCGTCACCCACTAAGAGCGCGTCAAGGCGAACCGGGCGCCCCGCCACGGCTATCCGTGAGCGGAGGCTGTTGCGGACCGTCTCGGAAAGGGCCTTCCCATCAATGAGGTGGGCGGCAGAGGCGTTGGTAGGAGCGTTCGACATAGCGGTGCGGAGCGTAGTGACCGGGAGATTCTCGGGCGTGCCGAGATAGCGGCGGCAGGATACGCCCGCTGCCCCACTGCCGCGGTGCGTACCGGTCGGGAGTGGTATCTTCGTCCCACCCGATTGCGCCCGATGGCGCAACCATGCCACTCATGCAGGTCAACATCATGCAAAGCACACTTTCGTCGTTCTCCTGGCGCGCCGCGCAGGCCGCAGCGTTCGCTCTCATCTGCACCGCTGCTGTCACGGCGCAAGACACCCCGAAGGCGGACGCAGCGCCCGAGTGGATGACCATCGGCAGCGCCGCGCCAAAGCCAGTCATTGAGAAGTTCGTGCGTGGCACCGAGCCGAAGTGGTTCGAACCAGGCAAGGTGTATGTAGTGGAATTCTGGGCCACCTGGTGTGGACCATGCCGCAAGAGCATGCCGCACCTGAGCGATGTTTCTGAGAAGTACAAGGACTCGGTGGTCATCGTTGGCATCAGCGACGAGAAACTGGAGACCGTCACCAAGTTCCTCGACACCGACGAGTGGAAGCAGAAGGCGCGATACAACCTCGCCACTGATCCGGATCGCTCCACGTACAAGCAGTACATGGAAGCCGCCGCTCAGAATGGCATCCCGACCGCGTTTGTTATCAAGGACGACAAGGTGCAGTGGATTGGTCGCCCGATGGACATGGATAAGCCACTGGCCGAGATCGTTGCCGGCACATGGAACGCTGCCGACTACAAAGTAAAGTTTGAGAAAGAAATCGCCATGCCGCGCCAGGAAATGACGCGGCGCAAGGCCATGGCGAAAGCCAGCAAGACCGGCGATTGGGATGCCATCATCAAGATGATGGATGACGACATTGCCGCAGCCCCGTCGGGCGCAAAGGCTTCGATGCAGGCCAACAAGTTTCAGGTGCTCCTTACCGATGCCAAGAAGCCAGCCGATGCCTACAAGCTCGGACGCGAAGTTGCCGCAGCCAACAACGACAACGCCATGATTCTCAATCAGATGGCGTGGTTCGTGCTTGATAATAAGAAAGTCACTGACCGCGATCTTTCATTCGCTATGGATGTAGCCACGCAGGCCGTTGCTGCCAGCAAGGGTGAAGACGGTGCAATCATGGACACCATGGCCCGCGCGTGCTGGGAATCTGGCGACCAGGCAAAGGCGATCGAGTGGCAGAAGAAGGCCATTGAGAATGCGGATGGCGAAATGGCTGACCAACTGAAGGAAACGCTCAAGAAGTATGAAGGCGGCACTGCGCCGACCAAGAAGACTTCGTTCCGGCAGGACGGCGCACCGAGCGCAACTCCACCCGCAGCTCCACCAGCAGCGGCACCGGATGCCACCACGGCTCCCCGCGCTCCGCGTCCAGCTCGTCCAGCTGCAAAGCTGATCCCTGCTGCCGAGAAGGTGTTCCCAGCAATCACTCCTGAGGGATTTGCCAGCACCGATGAAATCATCGCCTTCCTGCCCAACGCAAGTAAGGACCCAGGAGCGATGCTCCGGCTCGTCCGCGCCATGCGTTCCGCGAACGAGGGTGGCAACATCTCGATCCGTGTTGCTGCAGCGCTCATTGAAGACATGCAGCCCGTCGTCGCCGCCACCACAACGAAGTTTGGTAAGGCTGGATCGATGCCGATTCCGGTGCCAGTCAATGGCGCGAAATTCGAAGTGAAGATGGACGGCGACTCGGCCGCAACGATCTTGGCGACTGATGCCGAAGGCAAGCCAACCGGTCAGCCGACCGCCGTGGTGATGGCCGATGGCAAGTGGTGGTTTGACTTTGACAAGTCAGCCGGCATGAAGGGCGACGAAGGCGCGCAAATGGCCATGATGGCCAACATGATGGGCGAAACCATGCGTGCATCGATCAAGACCGCGGCCGCTTCGACCGCGAAGGAAGTCATGGACGGTAAGTTCAAGACCATCGAAGAAGCCAACTCCGCGTTCGCTCAGACAATGCAGGGCGAAATGATGAAGTCGATGGGTGGTGGTCCGGGCGGACCGGGTGGACCGGGCGGCGCAATGGGCCCAGGCGGCGCACGTGGACCAGGTGGTCCGGGCGCACCGCGCGGACCAGGCGCACCGGCTGGTGCGGGTGGCCCCGGCGTTCCAATGCCTCCGGCTGGTGCACCTGTTCCTCCAGCGCCTCCAGCACCTCCAGCCGGCGCACCAACCGGCAAGTGACGGATCGACCGACACCTCGAAAGGACTGACCCAATGCTGCATGTTCTTCTCGCCGCGATCATCTCGCAGGCGCCGGCTGCTACTCAAGCTGCACCGGCAGCACCAGCCGCTCCAACCACGCTCGCCCTCTCCATCGGCTCCAAGGCGCCGATCCCAGAGATCTCCGATTTCGTGCGCGGCGAGAAGCCCACGTTCTTTGAACCCGGCAAGGTGTATGTGATTGAATTTTGGGCCACCTGGTGCCCGCCCTGCCGGCAAAGCATGCCGCACCTCACCAAACTGGCAGAGGACATGAAGAGCAAGGGCGTGGTGATCGTTGGAGTCAGTGACGAAAAAGTAGAGACGGTTCGAACGTTCTTGGAGAAGGACGAATGGAAGCAGAAGGCTCGCTACACGCTGGCCACTGATCCCGATCGTTCCACGCACAGGGCGTACATGGAGGCTTCCGGGCAAGGCGGCATTCCCACCGCGTTCATTGTCAAGGAAGGCGTGGTGCAGTGGATCGGTCATCCAATGGAAATGGATGCGCCGCTTGCCAAGATCGTTGATGGAACGTGGGACCCCAAGACTGCCAAGCAAACCTTTGAGGACGCCGTTGCCGAAGAGATGAAGGCCATGGGTCGGCAGAATGACATGACCAAGGCGATTGACAGCAAAGACTGGGACAAAGCCGTTGCACTCATTGATGCAGAGATTGCTGCCAGCACGGGCGAAGAAGCAATGCAGTCCAAGGTGCAGAAGGCGCAAATTCTGCTTGTTGCTGGGCGTAGCGAAGCGGCTTATGCCTTGTGCGCGGAACTGATCAAGGAAGACCCCGCGCTTCGCAACTTTGTTGCAACCAGTGTGCTGCATCTTCCAGACGTGGCTGATCGACGCGTTGATCTTGCCATCACGTGGCTCACTGATGTGACGTCAGCAGCCGGTCCAGCAAATCCGCAGGTGTTGGCGGAACTGGCATACGCATGGAGTTTGAAAGGCGACTTCACCAAGGCGGCAGACTTCATGCGCCGCGCGATCGACACAGCCAAGAGTCTTGGCCCCACTGCCGCTGACTATGTGGCTGACCTGACGGCGCAGTTGAAGGGCTATGAGAGCAAGGCTGCCGGCAATGGCAGTAGCAACGCGGCGGGAAGTAACAGCAACGCAGCGGATAGCAAGAGCAACAAGTAATCAGCTACGCAATCCAGCGGTCTCGCGCGGCGGCGCGCCGTTCGCAGGCGCGGATCCTTCGTAGCGAGCAGCTGATCGACCGTTCATCGCATACCGCGCTGGATCTGCCATCGGCAGAAGGAGTGGCGGCGGCGCGCCCATCACCATGTCAGAAAGCACCTTGCCCGTGATCGGTCCAAGCGTCATTCCCATCATGGCATGACCGGCACCAACGAAGAGCCCGGGCGTTCCAGGAACTGCACCGATCACCGGCATTCCGTCCGATGTGCAGGGACGGTACCCCGCCCATTCGGCCACTTGTGTGCCCTGCTCAATACCTTTGATGTAGCGCTTCGCACCCGCTGGCAACATAGCAAGCCGGTTACGCATCCATGGTCGTCCGAGCGGCTGAATCTCCAGCGTGCCCGCCAGACGAAGTTGCTCATGCATCGGCGTGACGGCAACGAACGTTTCGTGCAGGACGCATCCGGTGAAGGGCAACTGCGGAATGCCCTCATATTGCAGGTGATATCCGCGCGCGCCCTGCATGGGAATATCAAGACCCATATCACGGGTGAGCGCGTCGCTCCACACGCCAGCAGAAATGACGACCGCTGAACCTTCAATCGTTTCGCCGCGCGAAGTGTGAATACCCGCAGCCTTACCAAATCGATCGCGCTCCAAACCCGCCACCGTGCACGATGTACGAATCTCCACCCCGAGCCGCGCGCATGCAGCGCCAAGCCCCATCATGAAATCCCCCGGGCTGCAATGCGCGCTGTCGCGGTACCAGACCGCGCCGGCAACTTCATCAGTGAAGCACGGGCTGCGGCGACGCAATTCATCGCCAGAAATCACCGTGTGTGAATATCCATGCGGAACCAGCGTCTTCGCCTCTGCCTCGGCGGACGCCATGTTCTCCTTCTTGAGTACTACATCAAGCCAACCATCGCGGCGGTAATCGCATTCGATTCCTTCCACCGCAATGATCTCTTCAAAGAGCTCAAGCGTTGGGAAACCCATCGCGCACAATTCCTTCATGCAGCGATCGAGCCATGACTGGTTGCAATGGCGATGAAAGGTCCAGAGCCATGACAGCAAGTCCGCGTCGGGGCGCGGTCGAATGAAGAGCGGCGCGTTGCGGTCGAACATCCACTTGAAGCCGCGCCAGCTGACGCCGGGGCGAGTGAGCGGGTAATGACCGATGGAAAGCAAGCCGGCGTTACCGTAACTGGCCCCGTCGCCAATCTCGTCGCGATCAAGAACAATGACCTCGCGACCAGCGCGGGCCAGGAAATACGCAGTGGTGAGGCCGACAATGCCGGCGCCGACAATGACCGTCCGTGGTCTAGACATGCGCGGATAGTAGGCACGGAGCGGGCGCGTGTGCGAGCGCACGGAGGCAGGTACGCGGCTATCTTTCCGTGACTATGGGAATGAACCTCGGAATCATCGGCGCTGGTGCGATCGGCAATGTGCATGCGGACACGGCAACGCGCGCCGGAATTCCCATCGCTGGCGTCTGGGACGTCAACCCCGCCAAGGGAGCTGCGTTCAGCAAGAAGCACAGCACCGCCCGAGCCTGCGCGTCCGTCAAAGAGCTGCTTGCCATGAAGGAAGTGGACGCCGTGGTGGTGGCGGTCCCCAACATCGACCACGCACAGGTGGCATGCGAGGCGCTCGAAGCCGGCAAGACGGTGTTCCTGGAAAAACCGATGGCTCTCAATGTTGCGGAGTGCGACAAGATCATCTCCGTCCTGGAACGAACCAAGGGTCGCCTGCAGATGGGTTTCGTTTCGCGGAGTACACCGGCAAGTCGGAACGTGAAGCACTTTATTGATGCGGGCACGTTCGGCAACATCTATCACATGAAGTGCAGCCTGTACCGGCGCCGCGGCGTACCGGGCCTTGGCGGCTGGTTCACTACCAAGGCCATGTCGGGCGGCGGTCCGCTCATCGACCTGGGCGTGCATGTGATTGACCTGTCGCTGTTCTTAGCCGGGAACGCCACGCCGCAGCGCGTGAGCGGCGTCACCTATGCCAACTTCGGGCGGCGCATGAAGGACTACGTCTACACCAACATGTGGGCGGGGCCACCGAAATTTGCGGGCGTCTGCGATGTTGAGGATCACGCCACTGCGCTGGTGCGCTGCGCGGGCGGGCTCACCATTGAAGTCAATGTCACGTGGGCCATGAACGTGGACGACAAGCAGATGGCAAACGGCATCACTGTCTTTGGCGACAAGGGCGGCTGCTTCTTCCCGATCTTTGGAAAGCAATTCACCATCGCCACCGAGGCAGGCGGCAAGGTGGCAGACTTGACGCCGGAATTTGCGTCAAGCAACGTGGAACACGATGCCTGGGACGAGCAATACCGCATGTTCAAGGCACTTGCTGAGCACGGAACACCCGCGCACGCGGACGCTGCGGCGGGTCGGCGGGTGCAGTCGGTGCTGGATGGCATCTACCGCTCAAGTGCGGAGGGGCGCGAAGTAGAAATCTGAAAAATGAGCAATGCGCCGAAGTTGCCTTCGGCGCATGGCGGGATGGTGCGGGAGATCACGACGTACCCGTGAAATCCCTGAGACCTTATCCAATCACCGATTTCGGAAGCATGGCCGCACCGCGGATGCCGCTTGAATCGCCGTGCTTGGCGCGGAAGACCGGCGTGTGACACTCATCGCTGAAGACGAGCGCAGGGAGCGCCGCTTGCACGCGTTCGGCAAGTCCCGGGATGTTGCTCACTCCACCACCAAGAACGATCGCGTGCGGGTCGATGATGTTGACCACCACCGAGATACTGCGCGCGAGTGCGTGAACGAACCAGTCGAGCGTGGCCACCGCGTGTGCATCAGTGCCCGCCGCCGCGCGGGCGGCAATCTCCGCGAGCGCGCGCTGCGTGCCAGATGCCTGCGCGTACCGACGCTCCAGCGCTGGCCCCGAAAGGAACTGCTCAAGACATCCACTCTTGCCGCAGTAGCAGCGATGCGCCGCGGCCTCTGCATCACCAAGCCCCGGCAATGGGTTGTGCCCCCACTCGCCAGCGATACCGTTGCCACCATCCACTACATCGCCCCGGACCACCACGCCGCCGCCGACGCCGGTTCCAAGGATCACGCCAAAGACCACCGCACCCTGCCCCGCAGCGGCACCATCGATCGCCTCACTGAGTGCCAAGCAATTAGCGTCATTGGTCACGCGCACCGGGCGCGCCAAGCGCGTGGCAATGTCGGCGGCAAACGGCTTGCCATTCATGCATAAGAGGTTCGAATTACGGTGCAAACCGGTCTGTGGATTCGGCGACCCCGGCGCACCGATACCAACCGGCGCCCCACGAACTCCCAGCGCGGAATCAGCCTGCGCAACAAGCGCTGCGATGGCGTCAACAAGCGCTCCGTAGTCACGCGGGCTCGCAACTCGTGTGCGCAGCGCCTCAATGCCATCAGCGCGGAGTGCAAGGACCTCCGACTTTGTTCCGCCAACATCAAGACCGATCCGGCTCACAGGCCCTCGGACCGCTTTGCGGAAGTGATCAACTGGAAGAATTCCGATCGCGCGGCGGCGTTCGAAAGGAATGTCCCGTGCAACTTGCTGGTGGTGGTAATTGCGCCTGGCTGCTGCACGCCGCGGTAGCACATGCAGAAGTGCCGCGCCTGAATGACCACGCCCACGGCGGTCGGCTGGAGTGTGTCATTGATCACGCCCGCAATCTGTGCAGTCAACTTCTCTTGCACCTGCAGACGCTTCGAGAAGATGTCCACCACGCGCGCAAGTTTGGAAAGACCAACCACGCGGCCATTGGGGATGTACCCAACATGCGCCACACCAACAAAGGGCACCATGTGATGCTCGCAGTGACTGTGCAACTGAATGTTGGAGAGAAGCACCAACTCGTCGTAACCCTCAATCTCGCCGAAGGTGCGCGAGAGCGGCTCGATCGGGTCCGCGCCGTAACCAGCAAAATGCTCGCCCATGGCTTTCACCACGCGGGCGGGAGTGTCAAGCAGACCCTCGCGTTGCGGATCCTCGCCAATAAAGCGAAGGATCTCGCGGACATGGACCATGACTTGCTCGGGTGTTGGGCGGGGTTCAGGCATTTAGAAAGTCTAGGCAACCGACGCCAATGCGTCTTGGAACTGATACATACCAATTTCTAAGCCATCCAGTGTTTCCACCACGAAATGATCTCATGTAACCGGTGAATCCGCAGATCCGGCGGCCCCATGCGGCTCAGCCCGTGGCTGGTTTCACGCGGGTAACGAACGAAGCGCACCGGAACCCCCAACGTGCACAGCGCCGTGTGAATTTGTTCGCTCTGCTCAATGTTGCAACGAAGATCGCCTTCGGAATGAATCAACAGCATCGGGGTACGCACATTCTTGAAGTGTGCGATGGGGCTTGCGCGCCACAATGCTTCCGGGCGATCAAACGCAGCGCCCTTCCAGTAGCGGTTCGGCACTTCCGGATGATCGCTGTTGCCAGCCTGACTCACCAGATTGCTCACGCAACGATCACTGATGGCCGCGCGGAATCCATGATCATGCGCGACGGCCCAGTTCGCCATGTAGCCGCCGTACGAACCACCCATGATTCCAATACGCGCGCGGTCAATACCGCGATCGGCGCGCATTGCTGCGGCGACGGCCTGCACGTCGGTCCAGTCCTTCGTGCCCCACGCGCCACGGATCGCGGCGGTGTGCTTCATGCCGTAGCCCTTTGAGCCGCGTGGATTTGAGAACCACACTTCGTAGCCCTGCGCACATAACAACTGAAATTCGTGGAAGAAAGTCAGCCCGTACTGCGCATGCGGACCTCCGTGCACTTCAAGCAACGCGGGCAAACGACCCTTGGCGCCACGCGGACGCATCGTCCAGCACTGCACCTTGTGG
>CALQCP020000038.1 GCA_943329105.2 Chitinophaga pinensis
GGATCACTATCAGCGGTTTCTCGAGCGCTTTCCCAACCATGACCAGCGCTCATGGATCGAAAGGCGGATCATCGACCTCGAGGTCGCCGAAATCGCCGCAGGCGAGCACGGCGTCCTGCCTCGTGCCGAGCCTCTTCGTCTCGGCGGCGAGTCAGCCAGTGTCGAGGTCGAGAACGGGACCGGATACGAGCTGACCGTGCGTTACAGCGGACCTTCGTCGCTGAAGCTCGTGATCCCGGTGGGCGCCACGCGTTTCGCGTCGCTCGCCCCGGGCTCCTATCAGGTGGCGGCATCCGTCGACGCCTTCAACGTACGCAATTACTACGGAACCGACTCGATGGCAGGCGGACAGTACTCATCCCGTTTCTACATCGAGGGTTCCGGTGCCCGGTCCCCATCGCCGGGCATCCCGCGACGCAGGCGGTGATGATGTTGCCAGGGGTGCGCTGAACAGGTCCACCCACTATGAGAGACTTTCGCGGCGAGAACTCGGCAGCGAGGCTGGTGTAAAACCGTCGCAGTCAGTGGCGCAAAATTGGCGGTGGTCAGGTGCGGTCACAAGCGGTCACATGCGGACAGGCTTGAACGCAACCCGTGAACACGAACGCGGTTGCGAGCTCCCAGGGGGGATTTCGCAACCGCGTTCGCGATCAGTAAATGGGCGGAGAGGGACTCGAACCCCCGAAGGCGTACGCCAGCAGATTTACAGTCTGCCCTCTTTGCCGCTTGAGTATCCACCCAATGTAATTGTCGCCCGGACCGCCGAGCTCGCCCGCTGGCACAGCCATCGGGACGGGGATTGTATCACGACCCTCCCGCCCGCCAACCCCCAAGTATCTCTCAAATTTCATCAGCGTCCGCAGCCCGCGCCGCGCTCGCCGATCGCCAATGCAGTTATAAACCACCCATGTCCGCACACGGCCCCGGCGCCCGCGAAAGCAGCCTCAAACTCGCACTCGCCTTTTGCATCATCGACCTCGCGTTGATGGGCACCGTTGCGTTCAACTCAAACTCCGTCACCATCCTTGGCGATGTGCTCAAGGAAGGCACGGACACGCTCGCCGTACTCGCCGCGTTCCTCACCGTGCGCGCCGTGCGCCGTTCGCCCAATCATCGCTTCGCATACGGCATCGGCAAGTTAGAGAACCTCGTCTCAATTGGCATCGGCGGCATGATGGTCTTGGCGGCGCTCTACATCACCGCGCACGCCGCGCAACATCTGCAGAAACCGCTGCAGCCCGAAGGAACGCTCCCCGGCGTCATCCTCTTCGGAATCTATGCAGTGATCAGTTTCGTCATCTGGATGCGCACCCGCGCCGCGGCGCGCTCGCAACCGTCGGCCATCATGCAGTCGCAAGCGAAACTGTGGTTCGCTAAAGGAAGTTTCGATACGCTCATGGGTGCCGGCCTCCTTGTCGCGCTCTTCTTCCGCGCCGATGAATGGGCGTGGTACATCGATCCCATCGCATCGCTCGTTGGCGTCTGCTTCCTGCTGCACGCCGCATGGGGCATGACATCGTCATCCGTCCCAGATCTCTTGGACGCTGCAGTTGAAGAAACCGTGCAGATCCAAATCATGCGCGGTCTCGTACAACACATCGATGCATACGAGCGCATTCTCAAAGTGCGATCGCGCCGCTCCGGGCCGCATGTGTACGTAGAAATCTTCTTGGAATTTGAGCCAGAACTACGCATGCGCGAAGTGCAATCACGCATCGAAGCCATCCGCGCTGATCTTGAAGAGCGCGTCGCCAGCACACAAGTATTGATCTGCCCAGCGAGCCCGACGGCTAGCCTTATTTCGTAACGCTCGACGCCGGGGCCGTCCCCGGTCCAGCCGTGGCGGCTTCGCGAAGCGCTTCAGCGCGTGCTGGTGTTGAGCGGAACAACGAAGTCAGTCCGCTCAATTCAAACACCTGCTGAACCGGAGGGCGCACGGCCGCAAGCCACACCGTTCCGCCCCGCGTTCGAGTGCGCTTGATGAGATTGATGAGCGTGCGCAACCCCGCGCTACTCACAAACGAAACATCGCCAAAGTCAAGAACCAACGAACGATGCGTCGTTGAATCGATGGCCGCAACCACCTCACGCTCTACGCGTTCGTAATGAATGGAATCCAAGTGCCCATCAAGAATCGCGAGCGTTGCGTGCGACTGATCAATGATTTCAATAGTGACTTTCATGATCATTCCAAAACCGAAAGCCGCCGACCGGACTTGAACCGGTAACCTCGAGATTACAAATCACGTGCTCTACCATTGAGCTACGGCGGCGGGGATGACAGCGTACACCGCTCGCCGACTTCTTTCCGGCAACACTCAGCCCGCAGCCCCTGCCCCGCGCCACCGCTTCACAGCAATGGCAATTAAACCCACGTCCGCAGGCGAAATCCCCGCAAGCCGCCCCGCCTGACCCAGCGTCGCCGGCCGGAACTTACGCAGCGCCTCGCGCGCTTCCGCCCCAAGTCCGTTGATTGCATCGGGGTCGATCGCTGCCGGAATCGGCGAGCGCTCGCTCTCTGCGTGCCGCTTCACTTCTGCATGCTGGCGCACGATGTATCCCTCGTAACGCAACTCAGTCACCGCGCGATCAACCAGCGCGTCGCTCGCCGCAACTCCGGCCTCGCGCAACGCATTCGCTACTTCTGCCATCGGAACATCCGGCCTGCGCGCGCGTTCATGCAACCGCCCCGTGGGGACACGCACCGTTTGCAACCCCGCGCGCACAACTTCAAGCGCCGTCATACGAGCAGCAAACGATTGCACACGCTCGTCGCAAACCAGACGCGCGGCGCGCCCAATCGCAGTGAGACGCTCATCAGCGTTGTCCGCGCGCAACATCAATCGATGCTCCGCGCGGCTCGTAAACATGCGGTACGGCTCCCGCGGCGTGCGCGTTACCAAGTCGTCCATCATCACGCCGATATATGCCTGCTCGCGCCCAATGCGTATGGGATCTTCGCCCAACACGCGGCGCGCGGCGTTGAGACCCGCAACCAATCCCTGCGCGGCGGCTTCTTCATATCCACTTGTACCGTTGATTTGTCCAGCAAGAAACAATCCCGGCACGCGCTTTGTTTCGCATGTTGCATCAATTTGATGCGGCCACACCATGTCATATTCAACCGCATATCCCCAGCGCAGAATTTCCGCTTGCTCACAACCCGGCATTCCACGCACAATTCCTTCCTGCACATCAGCAGGCAAACTGGTGCTAATACCGTTGCAGTACACCTCGTCAGTAAACAAACTCTCTGGCTCAAGGAACACGTGGTGACTTTCGCGATCAGCAAATCGCACCACCTTGTCCTCAAGACTGGGGCAATAGCGCGGACCGCATTCCGCATCCACTTGTCCGCTGTACATCGGCGCGCGATGCAGATTCTGGCGTATCAACGCATGAATATCAGCTGTTGTCTGCGTGATGCGGCAATCAACTTGCGGCAGCGCCGGAAACTTCCCAGTGGCAGAAGCACGGAGCGGCATGTCACTGAACGGCACTGGCGGTTCATCACCAAGCTGCGGCACCAGCGAATCCCACGCCAAACTTCCACGCCGCAATCGCGGCGGCGTTCCGGTCTTCAATCGACCGAGTTCAAATCCAAGCGAGCGCAACATGCCGGATATTCCCACCGCGGTTCCTTCGCCGACGCGTCCGCCTTCGGTGCGCGACTCGCCTGTATGCATGAGGGCGCGCATAAATGTTCCGGTCGTCAATACCACTGCGCCTGCGTGCAATTCGCACGCTTCTTGCGGCGCGCCGAACGCGCAGTACACGGGCTCTGCCATGTGGTGCCCTGCAAGGTTGCGTTCAATGGCGGCTTCGTCCACACGCACGCGCCGCCATCCTGCGGGCAATCGAACGCCTGCGCACTGCGGCCTACTTCCGCTACTTGATCCTGCAACCGCGCTGGTCACAATGTCATCCACTGTTCCAGCAAACACTTCGATCGCTGCGCATGACGCAAGTAACCGCTGCACTTCAGCCGCATAGTGATACTTGTCACACTGCGCGCGCGGTCCGCGCACCGCAGCGCCCTTGGACATGTTCAGCACCTTGAACAGAATGCCCGCGTGATCCGTTGCGCGCGCCATCAGGCCGCCAAGCGCGTCGATCTCACGAACCATCTGTCCCTTGGCCAGTCCGCCGATTGCTGGGTTGCAACTCATGGCACCGATCTTGCCTGGATCCATCGTCACTAACGCAACGCGCCCACCCGCACCAAGCGCCGATGCCGCAGCCCATGCGGCTTCAACGCCTGCATGACCACCACCAATGACAATGACGCCGAAGCGTTCCATCCCGGAAGGATAGGTGAGTGCGCACGCTGCGGATGCACTGGCCGATGGGTATGGCGCACGCACACTGCGGATGCACTGGCCGATGGGTGGGGCGCACGCGCCCGACGCACACGCATTCTGCGTAACACTCACGTCCCGAATTACTTCACTAACCGCGCACGACCCGGCACCACCGGCTCGCGCAGTGCGTCAATCTCACCATCAAGCCGCAACTTCGCCACACTGCTTGCCGTGATTGACTTGACAATGGCGCTTCGGATGGAAACCTTCGCGCCATCACTGATCGTGATCGAACTGTTGGGCGCGTAGCAATGACCCTCCACTGCAAGCACAGCGGTATCAGCGAGCGTGGCGGCGAAGGCGTTGAGTATCCGTTGGTGACTGTCGTCGTTGCAGGCGGCGCAGCCGCAGGCGTGATGGCACTCAAGACAGCAACGCAGGCGAAGACCACCCAGTTAACGAATTCCGTGACAGACGTCAATAATTCGTAACCTGACGATTCTTCGATACAACAGCAAGGCCCCGCCAATCGGCGGGGCCTTGCTCGTTTTTGTCCTTGCCGACCTACACTTACCGCCCCATGTTTAGCTCTCTCACGCTCGGATCGTCCCGCTCGCCCATTACTGTCGTCGGAGTCACCTCGGACGGCAAGACCGTTCCCGCCGGTCATGCCAAAGTGCAGACGGTGCTGGACGCGCTTGAGACCCCGGGCTTTGCCGCCGACAACGGCGAGATCGTGGCTGCGGGAGCCAAGCATGTGCTCTTGGGCCTTGGCGACCCTGCCCTGCTCACCGCCGCCACCGTGCGCGTTGCGGCAGCCAAGCTCGTCCGCGCGCTCGACCGGCGCAAGGACAAAGCCATCAGCGTGGATCTCTCCGCGGGGTTCCCAAAGAACCGCACCGATGTGGAAGCGCTTGGACGCGCGTTCGCCGAAGGTCTTGCCATGGCCAACTGGCGCGTTGATCACTTTGACGGCGCTGCATCGCGCAAAGCAGAGCGTGGCGGCGCGTTGGTGATCGACTCCCCCGATGCGGACTTCGCTGATGGCATTCGACGCGGGCTCCTCTTGGGCGGTGCAGTGAATTACGCGCGCACCATCGGCGCCACACCTCCCAATATTTGCAACCCGGCCTGGGTTGCCGCGCAAGCCAAGAAATTGGCAAGCGATACCGGCCTCAAGTGCAAGGTCATTGATCATGCGCAGGCCAAGAAGATGGGTATGGGCGGCTTGGCCACGGTGAGTCACAGCAGCGTCTCCAAGGGCTGCCTGATTCACATTTCGCACATCCCGCGTAAGCGTTCGCGCGCGGCCAAGGGCAAGCGGTTGGTCTTGATTGGCAAGACCCTCACCTACGACACCGGCGGCTACAGCCTGAAGGTGAACAACGGCATGAAGGGCATGAAGTACGACAAGCTGGGCGGCTGCGCGGTGCTTGGCGCCATGAAGGCCATTGCTGAACTGAAGCTGCCGATCGAAGTGCACGCCCTGCTGGCGGTTGCTGAAAACATGGTGTCTGGCGACAGTATGCGGCCGGATGACATCATCACCATGTACAACGGCGTGACTGTTGAAATCACCAACACCGATGCCGAGGGGCGTCTGGTGCTTGCCGACGCGCTCACCTACGCGGAAGAGGACTTGGAAGCCACGGCGATCATTGACGTTGCCACGCTGACGGGCGGCGTTGTGGTGGCGCTTGGGCACTTCTGCGCCGGCTGGTTCTGTAACGACGAAGGCCTATCGAAGGCGGTGGAAGCTGCCAGTGCCGAGAGCGGCGAGAAGCTATGGAAACTCCCGCTATGGAAGGAGCACAAGGACTTCATGCGTGGGCAACATGCCGATCTGATCAACTCAAATCCGCAGCGCAGCGCGCACCCAATCCAGGGAGCAGCGTTCCTGAGTTACTTCGTAGACGAGAAGACGCCATGGGCACACATTGACATCGCAGGCGTCGGCAACATCGACAGCGCGAACGAAGTGTGCGCCGCCGGCCCCACCGGCTGGGGCGTCCGCCTCCTCACCGACCTCGTCGAACAGCAATCAAAATAGTCCCGTTCCTCCCGGACCATTTTATTTGCTGGGGGCGCGGCCTTCTTCGATCTCGATGATCTTGCGGATGCGGCGTTCGTGACGGCCGCCTTCGAAGGTCGTCTTCATGAAGGTGTCAACGATGCGCTTCGCCAGCGTGGTACCCGTGAGGTCCGCGCTCAGGCATAAGACATTGGCATTGTTGTGAGTGCGACTTAACTGCGCACTCAACTCATCCTGCGCCAGCGCAGCCAGTACGCCCTTCACCTTGTTCGCGGCAATGCACATGCCGATACCGGTACCGCACATCAAAATGCCGCGGTCCGCCTGGCCATCAGCAACGGCGCGCGACACCAGGTAAGCAACATCCGGGTAGTCACACATGCTGCCCGCACAATCGCCCAAAAGTTCCACATCATGCCCATCAGCCTTGAGGTGTTGAACCAAGGCAGAAACGGTTTGGAAACCACGATGATCGGAGCCAACGGCAACTCGCATGGTGCGGCAACTGTACTCCAAGCACGCCGCCCCGCGCGAAGCCCGTCAGCGCCCACGCCGCGCCATGCGCGATTCCCTATAAAGCAATTGCCTTTAGAGCAGTTCCCTTTAAAGCAATTCCTTAAGCCGCCCCGGCAACACGCGCGAAAGCCGCCCCGCCAACGCGTCGTACGCGGCCTGGCCCATACCGATCGGGTCATCAAGGTCGCCCGCCGGATCAAGCATCTGCACCTTGTCTTGGTCCGGTTCGCCACCCACCAAGGACCGCGCACTCACCATGTGCGCTCGCGTCATAGTCAACACGACCGATGCCTTGCGAATCATCTCCGGAGTCAATCGCTTGGAATGACCATCAAACGAAATCCCCAATTTCTTCAACGACTCCAGCGTCTCGCCACTCACGGGGCTTCCATCCCAGGCAGCCAGTCCAGCAGACGCAACGAACACCTCGCGCCCACGCCCCGGCACCTTGCCTGACTCAAGGACCATGCGCGCGATCGCTTCGGCCATGGGGGACCGACACGTGTTTCCAGTACATACGAAGAGGACGGTCTGCACGCGCGGCATGGTACGGACCGAAGCCGCTCATTTCATCCGGCGTCGTTCGTCGCCAGATTCGCCTGCCCTTGCGGGCGGGACGCCGAATCATCCGGCTCATGCGGATCACCGGTCGGGTCGAACGCCGCCTGGCAGAACGCGCATCGATACACCGGAGGCTCCCACGCCGGCCCCTGCTGCTCACGACACTGTGGGCACACGCCGCGGCGCAGGTACGGCCGCGTGGTTCTCCGCGACAACGCACCAATGGCGTCGCCCAGCAAAACCGCCGGAACGAGCAGAAAGATCGACAGCAAGACCATAAAAATCGAAATCAGCGGAAGCGTGAACGTGCCCACGAAGGCAATCCCAAACGCGCACAGGTACAGAACAAACACGGTCATTCCGTAGTGGGCGCGAAGGGCGGCAAAGAACCGCTGAAGCATGCCCAAAGCGTACGCGGTCGCGGCGCTCGCCCGGATCCGGCTACACTGAATTTTCGCAAAAACAGCACACGGGAGCAAAGCACATGTCAGCGCACCTCAAGGTCAACTGTGACCGATCAGCAATTGTCGAAGCACTCTCCTTGGCCTCGGCCGTGGTGCCCACCCGCACCACCACACCGGTTCTCAGTTGCCTCAAGCTGACGGCGAAGGACGGCGTACTGGTCCTGCGCGCCACCGACGGGCAGATCTCCCTGGCACTGACCGTTCCGAATGTGGAAGTGATCTCCGAAGGCGAAGCACTGATCCCAGCGGACAAGCTCGGTCAGATCGTCCGCACCTGCGAAGATTCAACCGTCACCCTGGAAATGGACAAGAACGTCGTCACCGTCCGCAGCGAAGGCAGCACGTTCAAGATCTTCGGTTACGACCCCAAGGATTATCCCGTCGCGCGCGAGCCGCAAGCCACCGGTGCCTTTGAAGCAACCGCCGAGACACTGCGTCGCCTCATCGCCCGAACGCTCTTTGCAACCGCGGTTGAGAACGCGCGCTTCGCCATCAACGGCGTACTCATGGAACGCAAAGGCAAGCGCATTCGATTGGTCGGCACTGACGGCAAGCGCCTCGCAGTGGCCGCCGGCGCCTGCACCGGCGAAGGCGACATGACGCTCATCGTTCCGTCCAAGAGCCTGAACATTCTCATGAAGATGCTCAGCGAGCCAGATGCAACGGTCACCATTGGTAAGGCAGACGGGCAAGCCGTATTCCAAGTGGAAGGCGTTGGCCACTTGGTGACCAGTCTGGTGGAAGGCACATTCCCTCCCTTCGAAGACGTCATTCCGAAGGACCAAGACAAGCGCGTCACCTTCGATGCCGCCGATCTCGCCACCGCCATCCGCCGCGCCGCGCTCCTCACCAACGAGGAATCCAAGGGCGTTCGCTTCACATTTAAGGGCGACATGCTGGTGGTTTCCAGCCGCGCGCCCGAAATGGGCGAAGCAGAAATCCGCGTACCGATGTCCGGTTACGTGGGCGATGCCATCGAAATCGGCTTCCAGCCAGCGTTCATCGTCGATGCATTGAAAGTGATCGACGGTCAGCAAGTGATGATCGAAATGCGCAGCCCACAGAAGCCTGGCGTGTTCAAGGTCGGCCAGGAATTCACCTACGTGGTGATGCCCGTGAACGTGGTGTAACCGAGCACCGACCCCCGCCGCGGTTCGCCCGGCGCGCCTGCAATCATCTACCAACGAAACAGGAGCCTTGACCACTGACGGTCAAGGCTCCTGTTCTTTCAGCACTGCAACCATGCACGTACATGCCATGGCCGCATATCAATTCAAATCATTACCGCGCGTACTTCACACCGCAGCCGTACGCCTTGGTGGTAGCAGGCGAAACGGGCTTGCCGTCCTTGAGCGCCTGCACAGCACTGACAACATAGTTCTTGTCGCCTTGATCATCGATCGCGCCCGCATACGCAAGCACTCCTGATGCATCAATGACGAAGCAGTGCGGCGTGGTCTTCGCGCCGTATGCGTGACCAACAGCACCATCACCGTCAATCAATGCTGGTCCCGAAATCTTGTTCTTCGTCAAATACTCGCCACTCTCCATGGGCTTGCTGGCCGTCGAGGCGGTGGAATTGACAAACAAGAACACCACATCAGAATTAATCGCCTTCGAATCACTCATCATCTTGGCAACTGATCCATCTTCCATCTTGCCCTTGCAGACTGGGCAGCCCGGATTCATCCACTCCATCACAACCACCTTGCCCTTGAAGTCAGACAGGCTGACATCTTTGCCTGCCGAATCCTTCAGCGTGAAGGCCGGAGCTGGCGAGCCGACCTTGGCGGCGTCAGCCTTCTCTGCCTTCTTCGTTTCCTTCTTGGTGTCCTGCGAGGCGTACTGCGATGGGCTGGCATAAGCCACACCCGTAACAACTGCGGCAGCAACTCCGAGGGTGGCGATCATCTTGAGCGGGTTCATCAAATCTCCTGTGAGGCGCATGGCGCCGAGCTAATGGTGAGTGCACGCACGCGCGCGCACTCTGTTGACTCACTTCGACGGAGGAGCCTGATCCGATGCACCCACCCCATTGGCGCCAAGCGAAGTGCCGGGACCAGCCAATGGGTGAGGAATGGTGAGCCAAACGCACGGATCGGAGGCGCTATTGCCAAAAAGTATCAATCCTGCCACTGCAGGTTGGCCGGGGCCCTCGCCCATGCTGGTGACCATAAATTCAAGGTTAAATTGATCCCCAGAGACAGTGCCTTCGATCGCCAATGCGCCCTCGGACATGGCCAACTGCATTCCGGCAACTCCCGCCGGGATGAATCGCACTGACCCATTCCCTTGCGTGGAACCCCTGATAGACACCTTGCCGTTCTCAAGGCTGGCGAACAAGCGCGCTGATGCCGCGGTCGCCGGAAGCGATCGACCTCCGAACGAGCCGCCGTTTAACTGAACGCCCGAACCGGCTTCAACCACTGGCGGCCAGTTACCACCGCCGGAGAGTTTGGCAACGACGCATCGCTCCTTGCAGACCATGACCTTGGCGCGCACCGACCACACGCCTTGCTGAGTACTGTCGCTGTCGCTCTTCCACGGGTCTTCCCGAAGCGCGCCCGCTCGGCGCACTGGGACTAAATAATCTGCTGTTCGCGAGTAGCCGTAGAAGACGCCGCCATCAAGCGAACGCACCTCGGGGCGCGGATACACGGTGGGCCCGGCCTGCCAACCAGCGGGGAGCGTCAACTCAAAGGTGGGCGGATTTCCGTTGTCGCCGGGATTCTCCCAGTACAGATGCCAACCGGGCGTGGGACTGATCGTGGCCACCATGATCCATGACTGATCACTCGCCTGCGCCCAACGGAACGAGCTCCGCTCAATGCCTTCGGGCAGCGACTGATCCGGCGTCTGTGAGTTCGATGGCGAGTCAGCGTTTGGAGCCGACTGTGGAGCAGAATCTGACGAATCTTGCACGGCAGCGGTCGCGCGCGACGACGCAGACTGCAGAGCGATCGAGACGCAGGAAATCAACAGGACGAGAGGAAGCGCGAGGGTCATCAGCATGCCAACAGTATGCCCGTATTGGCACATTCCCGGGCAGCACCTTGCGAAATTCAGTGATAACGCGGACACTTCCCGAATGACCACCCCACTCCAAGTGCTTGGCACGCGATCCGTACTCCTTGCAGCGATTGCAGCCGCACCCCTCGCCGCGCTCCTTGGATGCGATATTAAGACCAGCGACCGCGACTTGGTGTTTCTGGACCCACCGTCCGCGGTCGAAAAAATGCACCCGCGTACCGGCATGTTCGAGAAGGCCATCGTTTCATGTTGGGTCGATCCGCGCTCCGCGGACGACTACGCCAAGGGGCACATCAGTGGCGCTATCAGTGCACCGCTTGCTGAAATGACCGAGACTGCGGCGGCACGACTCGCTGGTCACAATCTCTTTGTGGTCTACGGCGACGCGTTTCAAGATGCGCTCGCCAAGGCGGGAGCCAAGCGACTCTTGGAACTCGGCTTCAAGAACGTCTACGTGTTGGAAGGCGGCATCCGCGCCTGGCAGAAAGATGGCTACACGCTTGTCACCGGCACTGAGCCCGGCGGCGGCACCCCACCGAAGAAAGATGCGGCAGGAATCAAGCCAGCGGAACGCGGTGGCGTGGAAGTTCCCGAACAGGGCGTGCGGTAAAGGCACGCACCGAATTCGCTGCGGCAAGCCAGTGCTTCGTTGCGTCAATGCGTGAGACAGTGCACGCATCAGCGTGTCCACGCATCGCCACTTCATACGTTCATAATCTTGATTACTTCAAAGCTTCAACACCAGCCACGATTTCCGTGAGCTCGGTGGTGATGCGCGCCTGACGAGCGCGGTTGAAATTACGCTTGAGCGTGCGGCCGAGGCCGCCTGCATTGTCGGTAGCGGCCTTCATGGCCACCATGCGCATCACGTTCTCACTTACCACCGCATCAAGAAATGCTTGGTAAAGCGAGACCTTGAGCGAACGCGGCAGCAAGTCGTTCAGCAACTCCGGTGCAGACGGGCTGAAATCAAAGTTCGCGTTCGAGACCTTATCGCCAGCCACTTCATCAGCCTTGGGAAGCGTGAGCGGCAGAAGCTGCATCACTTCCGGACGCTGACGCGCCGCGGAGATGAAGCGCATATAGATGACCTTGACGGAGGCGAATTCGCCAGCAACAAAGCGATCAATGTAATCCTGTCCGATTTTCTCCACAGCCTCGTACTGCGGCTTGTCGCCGATGGCATGTCGAGTGCTGACTTCCTGCTTCTGATACTTGAAGAAGGCAAGCGCCTTGCGGCCAGACACATCAACCACTACCTCGCGACCGTTGGCACGAATTTCGTTGAGGAGCTTGGTCACCGTGCGGAGCACCGTGGAGTTGTAAGCGCCGCACAGACCGCGGTCCGAAGCGATCACTAACACCAGGTCCTTCTTGGACGCGCGGTTGGACTGTTCAAGCATCGGATGGCTTGCGTCACCGGCTTGCGCCGACACTTTGGTCACCAGACCGCGAATAGTGTCGGTGTAGGGCCGGCTGTTCTTGGCACGCGCGAGCGCCGCCGTGAACTTAGCGGTAGCGATCATCTGCATCGTCTTAGTGATGCGCTGAATCGTCTTCACGGCGCCCATGCGCTTCTTGATTTCGCGTAGCTGTGCCATAGGGGGGAAGATGA
>CALQCP020000039.1 GCA_943329105.2 Chitinophaga pinensis
CATGCTGCTGGGTATTGCCACGCGCATCCGTATCGGAGACTCGCTGGTCCGGACCCTTCCGGCGATCGTGCTGCTGATCCTGAACGCATTTGTGCTTGGGGTTGCCATTACGTAACCGGGTTGCGCTCTTTGCAGCACATCATCGCCGGGGCGATTCTTGGGATCTGAGCTTTCTTCACGCCGACGCGCGCGCAGGGCGGGGCCACGGAGCATGGTGATTCGCGGTCGCCAAGAGCAATTCATTCAATCCGGAATAATTGTCCTGTGTTACTATTCATTTAACATGACATTTCAAAGAAAATTCGCGCTCATTGGGGTTCTTGTGGTGCTTGGATTTGCCACGATGTTTTGGACTGACCAAAGCATTGTTTCCAAGGTCATGGTGAATGGCCCGATCTACAACTTGCTGGCGCGTGACAAGGATCTCATTAGCGAAATTCTTCCGCCGAATCTATTTATTGTTGAGCCATACCTGGTGGTTCGCCAAACCAATGGAGCAAAGTCACCGGACGTCGTGAAGGAGTATTTGCAAGAACTGAAGGATTTGGAATCGAAATACAGAGACAGTCACGCTGTGTGGAGCCAAAGACTTTCGGTCAATGCTCCTGGCGCAGAAGGCGCTCTTGCCCGTGCATTGCTGGAAAATGCGTTTGAGAGCACTGAAAGTTTTTTCAAAATCGTTCATGGTGATTGGCGGACCGCCATTGATAACGAGGACTATGCGACTGCAATCAAAATTTCGAACGAGCAATTGAATCCGCTCTATCAAGCCCACCGAGAATCCATTCTGAAAGCGGTTGCGATTGCGCAAGAGCTGGTAGTAGTCCATGAAAAGCAATCACAAGAAGCGGTGGAGCAGGGGAAGTCCACTGGACTCTTGGTATCCGGTGCGGTCCTGGCCATTGTTGCAATCGTCGGCGCGTTCATGATGAGAGGCGTTTATCAGGTTGCCTCCATGATGGATGGCGTGAAGCATGCCACTGATTCACTCACTGGCACTGCAGTTGAAATGTATGCAACCAGCAAGCAACAAGAGACCACCATTCATCATTTCGGTGCTTCCACAGCCCAAATTGCAGCGGCGGTGCGTGAAATCACGGTGACGGGGTCGGAATTGATGAACACCATGGGCGTGGCTGAAGGTGTGGCGCAAAACTCAGCGGTAGTCGCTGCTGCCAGTCGAACTGGATTGGTGGAAATGAAAACCGTGATGCAGAATCTTGCAAATCAAAGCGTTTCCATTTCCGACAAGTTGGAACACATCAACGTCAAGACCCAGGACATCACCGGCGTGGTACGGACCATTACCAAAGTTGCAGATCAAGCCAATTTGCTCAGTGTGAATGCGGCGCTTGAAGCTGAGAAGGCCGGTGAACATGGCCGTGGGTTTCTGGTGGTTGCGCGCGAAATTCGACGTCTTGCCGATCAGACGGCGGCGGCTACTTTGGATATTCAGAACACGGTCAAGCACATGCAAAGCGCGGTATCAACTGGCGTGATGGAGATGGATAAATTCTCGTCGCAAGTAAATAACAGCGTTACGCAGGTTGAAACCATTGGGTCCACGCTGACCAACATCATTGAAAGTGTTGGAGTAATGAAGAGTCAATTTGGAACTGTCAGCCAAGGAATGAATAGCCAGAATTTGGGAGCGAAACAAATCAGTGAGGCCATGGCAAACTTGTCTGACAACGTGAAAGTCACCATTCAATCGCTTGGCGAGTTCTCCAACTCCGCCGACCAAATGAAAACCTCTATTGTCGCTTTGAACAAGGAATTGGGTCGATTCAATCTGTAATTTGCTGCATTCACGAGCGGGTGCGAGCGCCGGTGCCGGGGGCGGTGCCGGGGCGCCGGTCACGGAAACACAGGCGCCCATACCGGCGGTTCTGCCGCAATCTTCACGCACTCCTTGGGCAGCAGATGGGTGAACGACCGCCTGTTACATTAACCATATGAAACCGCCGATTCGCAATGGATTTGGTTGCTTGCGCGCGCGCTTCATGACCACCACCCTCAATCTTTGCTGGTTCGTCCCCCTGGCTGGCTGCATCGCCAGCGGTCGCCACGCGGTCACGTCGAACAATCCATCGATCGCCACGCTGGATACTGCGCACGCGCTCGCGCTGCAGTCGGCGGTGATGAGCATGTCGGACGACTGGAACTCCGCGCTCGGTGCCATGGCCTACCAAGTGCAGCGCGAATGCGGCAGCGACATGGAGTGCATGTGGGTCACACAGGCCTTCCTCCGCAACGGTATGGGCGCGTCGCTCGACGTGGCGGTTGGTCCGAACCCAAGCGTCGCCATTATGGACATGCTGGTGCTTTGCTCGCTTGAGACGTGGGCGCTTGAGCACCACTGGGCGGGCTTTGGCATCCCGCTTGAGTCGGGTCTGGCCGGCGCCAAGCAGCTGGCCAAGGCGCGCGATTCGCTGTGGGAACAGGCAGCCGATCACCTGAAAGTCGACGAGTTGGCACGTCTGCGCACGCTGATCGACGCGTGGATCGCGCGCCATCCGGACCAAACCATCGTGTCATTCGTGCGCTTGGCGGACTTTGCTTCCGACCGCAACCAGCTAACGCTCGCCGAGCGCGCCGATGCAGGCGGGCTTCTGGAGGAACTCAATGAGGTTTCCCTCGCCGTCGACGATGCGCGCCTGCTTGGCGAACGCGCGCTGTGGTATTCGTCGCGGTATCCGTACGTCTTGGGGCAGCAGGCGGAGATGACCGCGCTGCGGCTCACGCAGAGCATCTCAAACCAGGTAGTTGCGCAGCGCGAGGCCATCCTCAGCGGCGTGGCCAAGGAGCGCGAAGCAATCATCTCAAGCCTCTCCGAACAGGAGCGCACGCTCACGCCGGTCCTTGCAGAGGCGCGCGGAACCATCGCGGAGGCACGCGCACTGTCCACGGAGCTGCAGAAGGTGATCGCCGCCATCGACGGACTGGTGGCGCGGTTTGACAACACGCATTCGGATGGCAAGTCGCTCACCATTGCAGACCTTGAGTCGCTCGTCCGCGAGGCTGGCACATCCGCCGCCGAGGCGCGCAAGCTGATCGAGGCAAGCAGCGGCTTGGTGCAGTCGGATCGCCTGCCCGCCGCTGCAGCCAGCGTTGATCGCGTTGCGCGCGACCTGGTGGACCGCGTGCTGTGGGGCGCCGCGGGGATCGTGGTGCTGCTCATCGGCGGTCTTGTGCTGGTGCGCCGTGTGCCGCAGTCCGTCTCTCAACCAGCGAAACACGATGTCTGAGTGTCAATTCCAAAGCGTGGTACGCGCCATGCGCGCGATACAAGCGAACGTTCTTCTATCCGTTGCCGCGTTCTTCGGATTGCTCGTTGTCTTTCCAGTGAATGCCTTTGCGCACGGCGTCACTGATGGCGACAAGGGGTATATCTCGGAAATCTCTGGCGTTCACATCATGCCCTTCATCTACTTGGGGGCGAAACACATGATGACCGGATACGACCACTTGTTGTTTCTCTTTGGGGTGATTTCTTTCTCTATCGTCTCAAGGATGTCGGGATCTATGTCACGCTGTTTGCCGCTGGCCACATTGTGACTCTGCTTGCCGGCGTGCTACTCCACATCAGCGTCAGCGCTTATCTCATTGATGCGATCATTGGATTTTCGGTGGTCTACAAGGCGTTAGACAATATGGGTGCGTTCCAACGTTGGTTTGGCTTCCAACCAAACACCAAGGCTGCAACATTCATCTTTGGCCTATTCCATGGATTGGGTCTTGCCACCAAGATCTTGGATTACCAAGTGTCTTCGGATGGATTGCTGATCAATCTGATCTCATTCAATGTGGGCGTGGAAATTGGGCAGATTCTTGCATTGGTGGTCATTCTGATCGGCATCAATTATTGGCGTAAATCAGTTGGATTCATGCAGCACGCCTACAGCGCCAATGCAGTCATGATGATGCTTGGCTTTTTGCTCATGGGATACCAAGTCACTGGTTACATCGTTTCCTGAGTAGGTGAACATCTCAAAATAGACTCCCTCCATGTACAACACAAACATACCGATCGACAGAGAGCTCCCTTCGGGCAAGAAACTTTTAAAGTCCACCATTCTTGCCGCCGCCACTGCGGCTGTGTTGCTTGTCACTGTAGTGATGCCAGCCGAGTACGGAATTGATCCCACTGGGATAGGCAAGATCATCGGGTTGACAAGTATGGGGAAAATAAAGATGGAGCTTGCTGAAGAAAGCGCGCGCCAGAAGCCTGCGACGGAAGTTCTTGAGCAGGCCGCGCCGTCTTCTGCCGCGGTTCAGCAGCGCAGCGATGAAATGAAAGTCACGCTCGCTCCCGGTCAAAGCACTGAAATTAAGGTGAGCCTTCAGAAGGGCGAAAAAGTGAATTACAAATGGTTCAGCAGCGGTGGCAAAGTTCAATTTGATAACCACGGTGATTCTGCACAAGCCAACGTCAACCATCACGGCTACGGCAAAGGAACCAAGGCCAATGATGAAGGCGTCATTGAGGCCGCCTTCAATGGCCAGCACGGCTGGTACTGGAAGAACCGCGGCTCTGAGTCACTCACCATCACGCTGCAAACTACCGGTCCTTACACCGAGATCAAGCACCTGAAGTAAACCTACGGCGCCGGCTCTACCGACAGGAAGTCAAATGTAAAAGCTGGCTCGGTTATCGATCCGGCTAGCGTGAGACTTTGTTCCGCGAAGTGGTCCTCGTTGTCTCGTAGAAAGTTGCCTGAAACAACTACCTTGTTCCCGACGCGCAGTCGTGCCAGCGTCTGGTAAACCGCTGAGTTCTTTTCAATGAGGGTGCCGCTTACAAGGTCGGAGAAAGCATTGTTCCACGTGCAGATTGTCACGTCTGGCCCGATCGATATCGCCAAGACCCCTTTGCCGTCCATGTTGGTCGAGATCTCCGTGATCCTGCCTACCCAGCCATTGACGGTGGAAGAGGGAAATGAGGATTCCAGGTCGCGACGCCGGGCGTCCCGGCTCGCCACTTCTCCGATCTCGTTTGGAGCATCTCGGTACGTGACCTTCGATTCCGAGATGATTTGCAGGAACCGGAGTTGGTCGTCTGGTTCGCTCGCCCCGCGCACCTTGCTTCTCGCAGCCATCGAGGGTGAACTGGAGCCATCGAGGCGCTTTGAACTCAAACTCCCGACCACGCCCCACCCGATGGGTGAGGCAACCGTCATGGCGATGGCAATACCGAGCGCGAGACCCGCATAGCGCCGGCTCTCGGGCTTTCGCATTGCGATCGCCGCGCAAATGACTGCAGGTATCCCGGTGAAGCACAACAGCAATGCCGAGAGCCCGCTCAGAATGAAGGACGCAAGCACTAGTCCCGGGATGCCACCCCTCGGTGGCAATGCGAGCCTCTTGCTGCCTGACCCAGCTGGTGCCTGAGCGCCAACCAAAGGCGGAACGGCAACCGCCATGTTCAGCACCATGAGTGCATCAGACGCCGTGATCCACGTGACGCCTCGGTCAAGCGTGACAATGTTCCGATCCGTAGGAATCTTGCCGGATGCAACGAGTGACGCGAGCCTCTCGGGCGTCACGAAGCGAGTGCCATCTGCCGTCTTGATTCCCACTTCGGTCATGTCAGGCTGCCTCGGGCCACGGGAATGCAACTCCGGATAAACGAAGCAACCACGCGACCACCGTGGCCGCGCTCAGGACCGCGAACACCATCCAGCAAGATCGAGACCACCAGCGTGGATGATCGATCCCTCGCCCAAAGAGCGCCCCGAGCATCCAACTTGACGCTATCAGAGCTGCAAATGCGACCCACGGTAATGCGCACGAGTTCCAGTCGAGGGCACCCCTTATGTCGCCGCGGAGTATGCAGGAAATGCTTCGGGTGCCGCCGCACATCGGGCAAGGTCTCCCCGTGGCCGAGAGGAATGCGCAGTTCGGAACAAGCGGGAGCAATGCCGCCGCAAGCACGACGGCGACCGCCTTTAACGCTCGATCGACGCGCTCTCTGGGCAAGAGGCGATGCACGAATCAGGCGTCCTCCGACGACAGCATCTGGTCTGCCACTCGATATAGCCCGAGAAGCATGATCGGCAGCGTTACAAACACGCCTATGTAGAAGATTAAGTAGCCGGAGATACCGATGAGGGTTAGCAGCACGCATGATGCGAGCAGGCCCCACGGATCCTTCTCGACGATGCGCAATGCCCTCGTCAGGGCCTTGAGACCTCCTAAACGCTCGCGTCCTGCGACGATGAATGCTAGGAAAGGAACCGGCAACAGAACAAGCCCAGGAATGCAGCAGCAAGCCAACCCGAGCACGACCATGAGAGATCCCCAGAAGCCGATGATTAATGCGGGTACGAACTGTCTGAAGCCAAGGAAGACCTGTGAGAACTTCGCCTTGCGACCAGTCGTGGCTTCGTCGCGGACGCACTGGTAGAAACCAATCAACAACGGGGCAGCAATGAACCAAAATCCGGCCCCCGGGATGTTTACAGCCAACGCCACCAGCGCCGATGCGAGCATGTAGAAGACGGGATTCAAACGGAATCGATCGATTGCAAACTGCACCGCATCGGATGGGCTGATCCCCTCACGGCGAACAACCACGACACCGGGTGCGGTCCCAGCCGCCGCCGCGAGTGGAGCAGAAGGAGCAACCATCGCAACTGGACGTGCATATACGTCGATCGGCTTCCGTGGAGCCAATGGCGCTAGCGCCTGATCCGACTCTCCGTGAAGATCGGCATCGGAGAGAACCGGGAGCGTTTCACTCTCGGGAGGATTTTCTTCGCGAGCGGCGAACGGCAGATTTCCAACGCTTTTCGCAGCTCGCCATGGACCATCAGCAGAGGTTGATATCTCGTCTTCGCGCGCAAGGTCCCCTGAGCGAGCCATAGCGCGCATTTCGGAAGACGTGAGTGGTCCGATGATAGTGCTCGACCCCAGATTACGAACGAAATATGAGCTAGCCATAGAATGTTAAGTGTAATCGTGGCAGCAACATCGCGCAAGTAAGTCCCTTTTTCTGAAGCTACACGCTGACCGAAATCTACGGTCACGGCGCCCGAGCGTTCGTGGGGATCGGTCGCCTTCAGGAAAGCGACGGTGATCAATCCCCCGTCGCCCACACCGGCGGCTCCGCCTCAAACGTCACGCGCTCTTTAGTCAGCGGATGCGTGAACGTGATCCGTTGCGCGTGCAGGCAGAGCGGGGCGTCGCCCACCGCGAGGGTTTGGGTTTCTCCAACTACGCCGCCGGCGAGATAGGCCGCGTCGCCGACGATGGGAAAACCAAGATGCCAAAGATGAATGCGGATCTGATTGGTGCGGCCAGTCAAGGGGCGGGCAAGAAGTAGGGTGGTGCCGTCCACGGCGCTGAAATGCGAATGGCTAGCGACGTTGTGGCGCATACGCAATATGTTTCTTCCTTGGGGCACTGGAACGACGGCTTCAGCCTTGTAAGTGGCCATTCAGCCTGGTAAAATCTAAGAATTACCCGGGGACGCGAGTGCCTTGGTCTTGGCTTCGATTTCTAGGAGGCAACATGAAGATGAACCAGTCGCGGGCTCGGGCATACGTTGGAGCGATGCTCCTTTTCGTTTGGCTTTCGGGGGAAGCTGCTGCCACTCCAACTGTTCCTCCCGATCCGAGCATTCGCAGTATTACGGAAGCGCTTGATACGGAGCAGATTCGGTACTCCGTTGCGGGGGACAATCAAGAGTTTATTTGGGTCGATTATGACACGCACACCTATCGAGACCTGGATGGGGATCTATCGATCTCGTTCCTCATCTCGGTGCGAAAAATTGACGAGCGCGACTGGATCCAGCTGTCGGCCTTCAACCTTTATTCTCTCGTCGACTGCAGAAACGCGCACGCTGCAAGACGTGTCTTGGCAGGAGCCCCTGAAAAGGCTCGAGTTGTGACGACTTTCAGTTACGACGAGGCTGACGGCACCGTCACCGAGCGCCTCAGCGTTCCGATGCCGGAAGGTGGCATGTCCGGTGCTCTGATCAACTCTCTCATCGGTCAAATGTTAACGTCGGTCGAGGATATAGATGGGGTGATGCGGCGTGCGATGGACTCCGGAATGATCGACTGGCCTCGCGACGACCTTGGCCCCAAGAAGCCGACGGGTTGGATTGAGATAAAGGACAAGGAAGGCAACCCGGTGAAGATCGGCTGGGCGCCATGGATCGAGACAACGGTGTTCGCCTCTACCTTGGTTGCGGCAGACCCGTTCTTACGAGCATTCTGCAAGATGGATGACCAGCAGCGCGAGTCGCTCGGTCGGTCTTTGGCCAGTGATTACTTAGACTCGGTGGGGCGTGCGACGTTCCGCGACTGGCTGAAAGGCGCGCAGTACATCGAACAGCATTATCCACCGACCGCATTCCGTTTCTTCGGTCCGGCCGGAACAGAAGTAAGTGCAAGTGTCTCTGCGCCGGGGCTGATCAGGGGCACCGCGCAAGGCACTCGTCAGATCGACGCCATGGGCCATATCGATGTTGAGCCGATGCCCGAGTGGAACGTTGAGGCGCTGTTAAAGCTCGAGCAACCATCCGATTTCAAGATTTCTTTCGAAGTCAAGTGCGCCAACGAGTCCCAAGCCGGAGCTGCGAACGTGCGTGTCCAGCCACTCGGCATCGCGGAAGGTGGTCTGCCGGCGGTGATCCCCGTGGCGATCTACGTGAATGAATTGCATCCCTGGGTACGTGACCTCATCACCGAGGCGGGCAACATGCGGGTGGCCGATTCGATGGGATTCGTTCCCGGGACCACATACTCAGATGCGGTTCGGCAGATTTACGCGGTATGGCGCGCATTCCGTGCGCGTGACCTCCAGTACGTCTCCATACATGAATCAAACGAGGCAGCAGATTCGCAGGCGATTCGGCAGTTCCACGAGGCGATCACGGATGCAGGTGCTAATTGCGCCGATGGTTCTGCTGCGTTTGCAAGCGTCCTGCAGGCTTTGGGTTTCGACACCCACCTTTGTAACGTTCCGGGCCACGTCTTTGTGGGCGTGTACTTGCAGCATGACTCGGACGATTCGCATTGGATTTTTGTGGAGACCACGATGCTCGGCGACGACTCGCCCTCCACAGAACTTGAGTTTTTCAAAGATATGAAGAAGTTGCTTCCCCCAAACATGCTCGATGCTGAGTGGAATTCCTTCGAAGCGGCATGCCAACGTGCAGATGAAGAGGTCGGCGAGGCGATGAAGAAGTCCAACCTTGCCGTAGCTTCCATCAAGGTGCTTCGTGAGAAGGATTTGAAGCCCCTTCCAGCGGCGCGGGCTAAGCTTGGGCGGATACCGCCGATCCCGGCCCAGGCGCCGATCCTCGCTCGCCGCGATGCCGCCCAGAAGGACAGAGCCAAGCAGGAGGCCGTGCTGAAGGATCACTTTGACCGTCTCCCTCAGAATGAGCCTGTGGCCTACAAGGCGATTGACGACATTATGGCCGACATCGAGCATGTCGGAACAGATCCACTTGCAATGGGTCGCCTGCTTCGAGCTGTCGACGGCGATGGCTTTGGTCTGCACGCGATGCGGGCATTGGGCTGTCTTCGTGACTCGCTCTTGGATTTTCGAGCCGCGTTGGATTCGGCATTCGGAGCTCCAGACTTGGCGTCCGGCGCACTGCTCCAGCTTCCCGCGTCGGGCGCACACGTCGAGCACACTGCGGTTTCTGGCAAGGACCGATGGCTCTTGAAGGTGCTGGATGCGGACGGCGATTCCGTGATGAGTTTCGGAGTCCATCCAGGGCCGGGTGGATACCTGATCGACGGGGCCTTTATCAACAGCCAGCACGGCGAATTGGTAGAGGAAGCGATCGCGGCGGGCTTACTGTTCGATGTTTCTGTGTTCGCCGACCCCAAGATTGCACGTGCGGCTGCGGCTGGTTGCATTCGCCGCGTGAAGGCGAAGGAGTTCAAGACCCGCAATGAGGCGAAGGATGCGCTGTATGCCGTGTTGCTGGAGAAGCATGGCTTCGATCTGAAAGCGGCTGTCGCGGCGGGGGCGGCGGCTCAGCCGGTGCGGGCTGTCGCTGGTGCCCAGCATGTCAATGCCCCCGCGCCCGTCGATGGCCTCAAGTTGACGGAAGTGAAGCGCGGCAGTGGACCCCGAGCCGTTGCCGGGGACGTGGTCTGCGTTCACTATGTCTGTCGTCTTGAAGATGGAACGGCGATCTTTGATTCAAAGCGTGTCGACGGCAAGCCCAGACGCTTCACTGCCGGCGCCCCAGTTCGTCCGCTGGGTCTTGGCAGGGCGCTCATCGGCGCTCAGCTGGGGACCACGCGTATCGCGACCATTCCTCCGGAATTGGCATACGGGAACGCGGGTTTGCCGGCGTCCAACATCCCTCCCAACGCGGTCGTCATCTACGAGCTCGAAGTCGTGGAGATTCGTCCGAAGAAGTAATTGATTTGTCCCCCGCGGCCCTCAGTCGCGGGGGTCGGTTTCGAATTCATTCCACTTCAGGAACTGAAGCGCTCCTACGCATCAGGGATCTGCCGAAGTCCGTCAGGCGGGCGCGGTCGTCATCGTCATCGCCAGTGTGGCCCTTTCGTACTGGTGGTGTTTCAGGGAATCGACAGTGATCAATCCACCGTCGCCCACACCGGCCGTTCCGCTTCAAACGTCACGCGCTCTTTCGTCAGCGGATGCATGAACGTGATCCGTTGCGCGTGCAGGCAGAGCGGGGCGTCGCCCACGGCGAGGGTTTGGGTTTCCCCAATAACGCCATCAGCTAGATAGGCGGCGTCGCCAACGATCGGGAAACCAAGATGCCAAAGATGAATGCGGATCTGATTGGTACGGCCAGTCAAGGGGCGGGCAAGAAGTAGGGCGGTGCCGTCGGCATCGCGCGTAAGCACGCGGAACTCCGTGTGGGCCGCTAGTCCAGTTTCGTCCACCGTGCGCCCGCCCAGTTTGCCCGCTTCAGCACTCACCGGCGCTTCGCAGGTGAACTCATCGTGTGGCGGATGTCCCTGTACGCGGGCGAGATAGTGTTTCTCCACTTCGCCATGTTCAAACTGCGGCTGTACCACGCTTGCAAAGTGCCGCGTCTTACACAAGACAGTGACGCCAGTAGTGTTTGCATCCAGCCGATGCACGCTGCGCGGTCGGAGCGGGTGCCACACTGTATTCAGGATGAATTGCAGCGTATTGCGATTGAACCGTCCGCACGCATGCACCGGAAGCGGCGCGGGCTTGTTCAAGACGATGATCGCTTCGTCTTCAAATAGCACACGGATATCTGCATTCACATCCGGCTCACACTGCGCGGGCTTCAGGTGCCGGTAGCGCTCACCAACGCGGACCAGGTGCTGCGCGGAAACAGGCGTGTGGTCATCGGTAACAATCCCGCCAGCCTCACACACCGCAAGCCATTCCTCACGCGAAATGTGCGCCATGACCGTGCACAAACAGTCGAGAAGAGTGCCGCGATCGCAAGATTCCGGCACGTTCAGCGGGCGTGCTTGGTCATACGGAACGCTTCCAGGGAGCGGCGTCACCGCGGCACGAATGGCAGCGTGGCGCGCTTCGATCTGCTGACGCTGCTGCTCTTCAGTTGCCTTAAAGCAGTACGGGCAGGACACATTCTCCACGTACCGTTGATCGGTCTTCTCCTCAGCGGTAAGCGGCGCCCGGCAGGCGAAACACAATGACCACGCCGTCTCCTGCAGTCCCGGATCGACGCCCACGCGTTGATCAAATACAAACAGCTCGCCTTGGTAATGCGAGTTGCCGCACTCCTCAAAGTACTTCAAGATCCCGCCGTCAAGTTGCCACACGTGTTCGAAGCCCTCACGCTCCAAGAACGGCGCGGCTTTCTCACAGCGGATACCGCCGGTGCAGAAGGACACCACTTGCGCGTGCTTCATCTCGGGCGGCAATTTGGCGACCGCCGCTGGAAAGTCGCGGAACGAATCAATACCCGCCACCACTGCGCCTTTAAACGTGCCGAGCTTCACCTCGTAGTCGTTGCGGGTGTCGTAGAGAATGACCGGGCGACCTTCATCGAGCCATTGCTTGAGCACCTTCGGATCCAAGCGCGGCGAGGTGTACTTGGCAGGCTCGATGCCCTCCACCCCAAACGCAATGATCTCTTTCTTGATGCGCACCAGCATGCGACGGAACGGCTGCTCGGCACTCTCGCTGTATTTGGGCTTGAGGCCTTCCAGTCCCGGTATGGCATGCAGCACGGCGACCAGCGCATCCACATGCTCGCGGACGCCAGCGTCGAACATGTTGAGGCCCTCGGTACTCAGCAGGATCGTTCCCTTGAGCTCATTGGCTTTGCATTGCTCCAAGAGTCGCTGACGCAGCACCTTGAGATCGGAGAGATCAGCGAACTGATAGCAGGAGATATTGGTGATCGTGTCCGCGGGCATGCTAAGTTGAAAATCATATGAAACTTCGCGGCGCGCGACGTCCACCATCGCAATTTTCAGGTGTGGAGCATGTGTGCACAGCAGAATTCGAATCGTGTCACTCTTCGACGAGC
>CALQCP020000040.1 GCA_943329105.2 Chitinophaga pinensis
ACTTCGTCGAGTTGCTTCTGCATGGCGTCCGTCTTCACGGCAGCGCCGACGGCGCCAGCCACAGCAGCCTTCGCGAGGTCAGCGGCCATGGCGCGGAATTCGGGATTGCGAGCGGTGAAGTCGGTCTCGGCGCGCACTTCAATGATGGCAGCCTTCTTGCCTGACAAAGCGATGGCAATGCAGCCTTCGCCAGCAACGCGATCAGTACGCGTATCCATCTTGCCCTTGAGCTTCTCGCGCAAGCGCTCCTCGGCGAGCTTGGCGTCGCCGCCAGCCTCGATCAGAGCAGCCTTGCAGTCCATCATGCCAAGGCCGGTGCGCTCGCGCAGGGCCATGACAACTTTCGAATTGATGTTGGCGGTAGTCATTCAGTCACCTCGTGTTGGGTGTTTATGTTGATTGAAATGTGCAATTCGATTTACGCGCCGGTGGTTGCTGACGGTGCTGCGGCCGGAGCTGCAGCAGGGGCGTCGGAACTCGCGGAACGACCACTGTCGGAACGGAACTGGCTGCGGCTGGAACGACGAACCGGGCGCTGGCCGGCAGGTGCATCCAACTCGCCAGAAGCAACGACCGCTGCGCCCATCTCCTCAGGAGCTGCGCCACTGCGTTCGCCACGGCCTGCCAAAGCAGCCGCGCAGAGTTCGCGGATGACGATGTCGATGGAGCGCATCGAGTCATCGTTGGCTGGCACTGGAATGTCAGCCAAATCCGGGTTGCCGTCGGTGTCGATCAAGCAGATGGTTGGAATGCCCAGGGCCTTCGCCTCGAGCAATGCATTCAGTTCGCGCGTGGTGTCAATGACCACGAGCGCGCCTGGGAGTTTGCCCATGGTGCGCAGGCCGTTGAGGTTGCGGAAGATCTTCTTCTCTTCGCGCGCAAGCTGTGATTCCATCTTCTTGGAGTAGTTCTTGATGCTGCCGGTCTCGCCGAGACGCTCCAGTTCCTCCAAGCGGCGCAGGCGCTCGCGGATGGTGCGGAAGTTGGTGAGCGTGCCACCGAGCCAACGCTCAGTGACGTAGGGCATCTTGCATTCGGTGCAGTATTGCTCGACGGCGCCGCGGGCTTGGCGCTTGGTGCCGACGAAGCACACGTCCTTGCCGCTGGCAACGACCTTGGTGATGAATTTCTTGGCCAACAGAAGACCCTTGATGGTCTCCTTGATGTCGATGATCGAGACGCCATTCTTGGTGGCAAAGATGTACGGCTTCATCTTCGGGTTCCAGCTTGAACGACGCTGTCCAAAGATGACTCCGGCTTCGACGAGTTCCTTAGCGAGTGACTTCTGATCAGACATGTTGGCTCTCCTTACGAGCAACTGCAGCGACTCCGCGGGCACGACCGGTGGACGCCGAAATTCGGCGGCCGTCCCGAACCAAGGGCGCTTGGAGCGAGGACGATGGAAACCCCGCGCGGGGTCTCCGTGCGACGCGGTGTCCACCTGTGGGCCGCGTCGTCCCCACCGACTGGTGGGGAAACGTCGGAAGTTACCGAGAAACCGTGCATTTCGCAATGGCTAACACGGTGAGAAATCTGCCAAATGCGCCATAACTTCAGCGTTATCCGCCATTGCAGGGGCAATTGGCGTCAGACAACCTTCGCGCCCACTTGGCGCAGCCACAGGCGCTCGGTGCCGTGGCCGGCAAATCCGGTGGCCACCACCACGCGGTCGCGGGTGGTGAGTAGCCGCGCGCCGCGCAAGATGCGTTCCGCCACGCGTACAAAGTCGCGCGAATCGGATGGGTGTGTCATGCGGATGGCGCGCACGCCGCGCAGCAGGGCGAGGGTGCGCAGTTCCGCATCGCTGGCACCGAACGCATAGATCGGAACATTGACATCGGTCTGGCTGATGAATCGCAACGAACGCGGATCAGTCCAGGCGATGATGGCACGCGCGCGACTTTCGATTGCCATCTGCGCCATGCTGCGGGCGAGCACTGCGGCGGGTTCGTCGCTCTCTACCAATTCACGCGAACGGAGTGCACGTGTGGGTTGGTTACGCAGCCATGATTCGGTTTCCTCAGCAATGCGGCGCATGGCGGAAACAGAGTCGAGCGGATACTTGCCGGCAGCGGTCTCGCCGCTCAGCATCACGGCGTCAGCGCCACCAAAGATGGCGCTGGCAACATCGGACGCTTCGGCGCGGGTTGGAAGTGGAGCTTCCATCATGCTCTGCAACATCTGCGTGGCAACGATGCACGGGATAGCGGCGCGTTCGCAGGCGGCTTGAATTCTGCGTTGTTCAACTGGAACCCGCGCAAAATCCAATTCAATGGCCAGGTCGCCGCGCGCCACCATCATCGCTTCGGCTTCGGCGGCGATAGCATCGAGCGAGTTGAGCGCAACGGGGCGTTCGATCTTGGCAACGATGCCGGGAATGCGGCTTCGACTGGCCTTTGCGCTGCGGCTCAGTGTGCGGCGTAGGCTGGTGATATCGGCGGCTGTTTGTACAAACGACAGCGCTACGAAATCTGCGCCGTGTCGCACGGCCCAGTCGGCCAAGATGCGGTCGCGTGCAGTTGGCGCGGTCAGGCTGACGGCGGTCTCGGGCAGATTGACGCCCTTGCGACTGGAGATGTTGCCGCCAACTTCACACACGCACTCCACTACGCCGCGGCGGTTGGCACGCACGCGCAGTTGTACGGCGCCGTCATCGATGAGTACTCGGTCTCCGGTGCCGACATCATCAGTAAACCGTTTGTAGTCAACATGCAGTGTGATCGGTCGCGCATCTGGGTCAATCACTCCGTTGCCACGCACAATGCGGACCGGATCGCCGTGTCGGAGCCGGATGGTCTCGCCACGTTCGATCATGGTGAGTCGAATCTTTGGTCCGGGCAGGTCGGCAAGAATGCCGATTTCCAGCTTGAGTGACTTGGCCACGGCGCGGATCGTGGCGATGGTACGCGCATGCGTGGTGGGATCGCCGTGACTCATGTTCAGGCGAAAGACGCTGACCCCGGCGCGCGCGAGTCGGGTGAGCATGGCGGTGGAGTTTGACACCGGCCCAACGGTTGCCACAATGCGAGTCAGGCTGCGTTTCGTTTGAAAGGCCGTATGGGCGCGCTTCATGTTCATGGCGGGAATACTACGATCCGTGCTCCATGCTTCAGAAGATCTTCAAGGCGTACGACGTCCGCGGCATTTACCCTGAGCCTCTCAATGAGACCGATGCGTGGCAAATTGGCTACGGCACAGCGCGTTTCCTCTTGGAGACGGCTTCCAAGGAAGGTCGAACCGATGCGGGTGCTCGCTTGGTGGTGGTTGGGCGTGATATGCGCAAGAGTTCGCCGAGTTTGGTGCGCGCGTTGAAGGACGGCATGATTGAAGCTGGCGCACAGGTGGTTGATGTTGGCATGGTGGACACGCCGTTCACGTACTTTGCTGTCAATGCGTTGAATGCCGCGGGTGCGGTGCAGACCACGGCGAGCCACAATCCTGCGCAATACAACGGCTTCAAGGTGAGTGGCGTTGGCGCAAAGCCGGTTGGTCAGGACACTGGTCTTGGTGCGATCAAGCTGATTGCCGAAAGTGCGCGCAAGGGCATGGGTCCTGGCGGTGGCACTGAGGAGTCGCGCGACCTATGGAGTGGTTACCGCGCGCACTTGCTGGCGCTCTTGCCCAAGGAAATTCTTGACGGTACGCGCACGCTGCACGTGGTGATCGACGCGTCAAACGGTATGGCGGGAACCATGGTGCCGCAGGTGTTCAGTGCGGTGAAGGGTTTGAAGATCACCCCGATCAACTTTGATAATTCCACCGGCGAGTTTGTGCATGAACCAAATCCCCTGGTGGAAGCGAATTTGGCGCCGACGCGCGAAGGTGTTCGCACGCTCAAGGCTGACTTTGGTGTCTGCTTTGACGGTGATGCCGACCGCTGCATGGTGATTGATGAGAAGGGCGAGCCGATCGGCTGCGACTTGCTGACTGCGTGGCTAGCGCAGGGCTGGTTGAAGGCGCAGCCGGGGGCTGCGATTGTGTACGACTTGCGCAGCACGCGCTCCGTTGAGGAGAGTGTGCGTGCGGCGGGTGGCGTACCGGTTGAAGGGCGCGTTGGACACGTATTCATGAAGCAGAAGTTGCGCGAAACCGGCGCGCCGTTTGGTGGCGAACTGAGCGGGCACTTTTACTTTGGCGATATGTGGTGCACCGACAGTGGTGCGCGCGCGTTCATCAATGTGGTGAGTGCATTGGTGGCGGCCGGCAAGCCTGTCTCCCAGTGCATCAAGCCGTTCCGGAAGTTCTCTCAGAGTGGCGAAATCAACTTTGAGAACGAAGACAAGCAAGGTGCGCTGGACGCGTTGCGTGCCAAATATCCAACCGCCAAGTTCCACACGCTTGATGGCCTCAGCATGGACTGCGGCACATGGTGGGCGAACATCCGCATGTCAAACACGGAGCCTTTGTTGCGCTTGAACCTTGAGTCACGCGATGCGGCAACCGTGGCGGCAATGGTGAAAGAACTCGAGCCGATTCTTGGGCATCGCGTCGATCACTAAATAGGTGCCTGGCACCACTGTCCCTCATGACGGCACCGCTGTTCCCAACTTACGGCACCACTGTCCCCAATGACAGCGGGTTCATTCTCCAGGGATATGGGTGATGACGCCTTCCCACGGGCTGCTGGCGTTGGCGTAGAGCTTGCGCGGAATTCTCCCTGCGCGCGCCGTGTGCCAGCCCGCATCAAGTGCTAGACGCATGGCGTGCGCCATCCGCACCGGGTCTTGCGCGTGCGCGATTCCGGTATTCAGTAGAACGCCGTCCGCACCGAGTTCCATAGCGTGCACGATGTCGCTTGCCGTGCCAACGCCAGCGTCAACGATCACCGGATACTCGGCACTGCCGCCTTGTTCGGCAAGCTTGAGACGATCAATCACCATGCGTATTGCCGCGGGATTTGCAATGCCGCGGCCGCTACCAATTGGACTGCCAGCAGGCATCACACTGGCGGCGCCTGCGTCGCGAAGCCGCGCCGCGATGATTGGATCATCACTGGAATAGCAGAGCACCGTGAAGCCGTCCTTCACCAACTCCTTGCATGCTTCAAGCGTCCCCACCGGGTCGGGAAGCAGCGTTGTTCGGTCGCCGAGCACTTCCAGCTTGACCCAGCCAGCGCCTGGGTTTCCCAACTGCTCCAAGATCTCGCGGCCAAGCCGGGAAACGCGCACTGCATCATCTGCTGTGAAGCAGCCGGCGGTGTTTGGCAGAATCGTCAGGCGCTCCAGCGGCAAGAAGTCCAGGATCGATCGCCCCTCCGCGTCAACAAGGCGCTCGCGGCGCACGGCCACCGTGACGCAATCGGCGCCGGACGCTTCAATCGCGGCCTGCATGGTTGTGTAGTCCCGATACTTGCCGGTGCCGACTACCAGTCGACTGCTCAGGGTGAAACTACCGATGCGGAGCGGCGGCAGCGCAGGGGCCACGGGCGCGGTTCGAACATTGATGGTTGGTTGATGGGTACTCATGAGATATTCAGCGTTAGCCGCCTCCAACAAGGGTAACCACCTCAACGCGGTCGCCTTCGGCAAGCGCGTGGGTTGGATGCAGCGCCTTGCGAACCAATTGCGCGTTCACTTCCACTGCGCAGGGGGCTCGTTCCAGTCCAAGGGTCAGCAACAACTGCGCCACCGTGGCGGGGCCGTCCAGTTCTTTGTGTTGGCCGTTCAATTCAATGCGCATCGCAAAAAGTGTAAGGGAGGAAACCCGCCTACTATGCCCACATGGCGAAATTGGCGTCAGTCTCTCGGCAGTTACCGCGCGCAGGTGCGAATTTGCACGTGTTTGGCGGCATTGCTGCCGGTCGGCGGTTGAATGCCAACGGCCCTGCCTCATGTGCCCTATTCATGCTGCTGTTTGCCGCGATGGTCGTCTTGGGCGGATGCAAGAAGCCTCGCTACGACTCCAGCACTCCAGCGCTGGCCGTTGATGCCATGGCGCAGATGGTCAAGGACGGACGCCCGGAACTCTTGCCGACCATGATCGACATTGAGGCGCGCGATATGACCTTCTCCGACGGCGTGACGGAGGCCAGCGCCATCAGCGACGTGAAGAAGAAGACCGGCGACATGCTGGCGCAACTGTGGCGCGTGAGCAAGAAGTTACAGACGAAGTATCCAGCCGATGTGGCGAAGGAACTTGCCAAGGGCGGCTCGTGGGCGAACCGCAGTGGCTTCGGCGATGTATTCACCTCCGTGATGGCCGATCCGTTCGGTTGGCTTGATGCGAACCGTTCGCGCTTGGTGGTTGACGATCTTGGCGATGGAACCGCGGCGTTCACCATCGATGGCAAACAAGTACTCGGCGGAACACTCGCTATGCGGGAGACGTCCGAGGGCTGGCGCATTGCCGTCCCGGTGACGCTCATCCGTGGCAGTGGCTATTTCCCGGAAACGCGCGAAGAGTGGGCAGTGCTGGCGTTCATGATGATTGCCGTTGAGAATGCGCTTGCTGACTTTGAGAATGAACTTGATACTGGGAAATTTAAGAATCTCAGCGCTGCAAGTGAGCGCGCCGGTCGCATGATTGCTGAAAGTGCCGTCGCGCAGGGCATCATCTTTGCGATGATGAAACAGAAGGGTGACGGTACGAAGGCAGGCGCGCCAAGTGGTGCTATCGAACTGAAAGTCGGCAAGGATTCAGTGCAGATCGGATCGACGGGCGATGTGCAGAAAGACCTCGGTCAGGCCGGGGACATGATGCGCAAGCAAGCGGAACCGTGATCGATCAGAACATCACGAAAGTGATCAAGATGAAGATCGGCATCAGAATCGCGCCCGACCACAACATGTAGCCAAAGAATGTTGGCATGGGCACGCCGTCTTCGCGAGCAATGGCGGCCACCATCAGGTTCGGTCCGTTACCGATGTATGTATTGGCGCCCATGAACACTGCGCCGCAACTCACGCCGCCAAGCAGGGCGGGATCAATAAACGCGCCGGAGTAGTGAATGCCGTTGGTGATGTCCTGCGGCGTCACCGTCCGTGCAACATCGGCGAACACCAGGTAAGTGGGTGCGTTATCTAAGAAACTGGAAAGCAGCCCGGTGGCCCAGAAGAAGTGTGCGGGCGTTTGCACGCCCAACTGCCCGCCGCGATCGATAAGCAGTTCCAGCGCTGGTTGCATAGCAAGGAACAGTCCGCCGAACAGCGCAGCAACCTCAATGATTGGGCCGAATGCAAAGTGATTTTCCTTGCGCACCGCGCGCGGTGTCAGCATCAGGCTTGCTGCTGCACACATGAGCATGATGCCCTCGCGGCCGCCTTCGGGAATCGTCAAGCCAGTTCCGAAGAACTGCTTGCCGGGCACCATGAATGCTGCGGCGAGAACGACGCCCGCCAACCACAGCACATTCTGCGCTCCAGAGATGCGGATCACGGGGGCGGGCGAAGTGCTCTCGTCCATATCGGCTGGCTCGGGGGCAGCGCCTTCCTTGCGTGCAAAGAACGTGTCGGTTGCAAAGAACACGGTGAGTAGCAGCAGATTGGCGATCAGCCATTCAGGAAAGAGCGTGAGTGTCCAGTTAAACGGCACGCCACGCAGATAGCCCAAGAACAGTGGCGGATCACCGATTGGTAACAGCAGTCCACCGATGTTGCTGACGATAAAGATAAAGAAGATCACCACATGGACTCGGTGCTTGCGTTTGCCATTGGCACGCAACAGCGGTCGAATGAGCAGCATGCTGGCACCGGTGGTTCCAAGCAGGTTGGCTATCAATGCGCCCAAGGCCAGGATGGCGGTATTGACGCGCGGCGAACCTGGAATGTGCCCGGAAATCAGGATGCCACCGGAGATCACGTAGAGCGAGAACAGGAGCACGATGAACGGAATGAACTCAGCGGCGGCGTGCAGCGCTGCTTTTGAGGCGCCCGAACCGCCCTCCAGGGCGCCAACGATGGCGAGGGCAATGAGCCCGCATCCTGCCGACACGATGAATTTGTTGCGGTTGGACTCCCACCAATGCGCGGTTTGCTTGAGAAGTGGCAGTACGGCGATGGCGCCCAGGAGCGCGGCGAATGGAATCACGGTCCATGTGGGCAGGTGCACAGCGGCGGACGGGGTGTCCGCGGCACCGCTACTACCTACGTCATTCATGGCATAAGCGGCGCTGATGGCGTGGGCGGCATGTACGGCGATGGAAGCACTCATGAACGGGCAGGGTAGCGGGGCGTTCGTGGGCGGTGGAATGTGCCCGGGGCGCGCAACCGCCATGCCGCTTCCCGGTAGCGTTCCCTGCATGGAGCGATGGTGCAAGAAGCGTATTTCCCGATCGTTCGCTGTCATGGGCGCCGTCATGGGCGCGGTAGCGGCATCGATGGCGAGTAGCGGTGCGGCGCCGCCGACGACCGTTGCCCCCGGAACTGCCGCGCCACCCGTGGTGGCGACATCGACGTCTTCCACCGGTACCGCTACTTCTGTGGCGCCCGCGTTCACTGACACCATTGCGGGTACTGCAATCCGCGTCGACATGATGGCCGTTCCCGCATGTGATGGTGCGGCTCCGTTCTTTGCAGCACGCACCGAAGTTCCGTGGGAACTCTTTGACGCGTTCCTCTACCAGCTTGATCAGAAGGCGGGCGCCAGTACCCCGGAGAGTGACGCGGTCACGCGTCCCACCAAGCCCTACGTTTCGGTTGATCGTGGGTACGGTCACCAAGGTTGGCCCGCGATCTCCATGAGTTCAAAGGGCGCGGTGCAATTCTGCGAGTGGCTCTCCAAGAAGACCGGCAGAACCTATCGCTTGCCAACCGTTGCCGAGTGGCAATGCATGGCGAAGCAGACTCCAGTGAGTGTCGAATCAATCACTGAGCGCGCGTGGACTGCTGCGGATGCAAAGAATGCATCGCACAAGATTGGTTCCAAGAAACTTGATGCACTCGGTCTTGCAGACCTTTGGGGTAATGCCGCAGAGTGGTGCGTTGCTGCGGATGGCACCTTCTGTATTCTTGGAGGTTCGTTCAAGGACAAAAAGATTGATCCCGCTGCCATGAAACCGATCCCTGAAACGGAGGATTGGAACGAGAGCGATCCACAGTTCCCCAAGAGCGTGTGGTGGTTGGTGGATGGTCCGTACATTGGAATGCGCGTCGTAACGAACGATGCCAACACAAACCTGAAACCCGCGCCCGGTGGCGCAGCAACTGCAGCAACGGAGAAGAAACAATGACTACAGAACAGACCTCGGGCGGCATCACTCGCCGCGATTTCGTCGCCATCTCCTCTGCGGCAGGAATGGCAGCATTCATTGCGCCATCCGTGCTTGGTGCGCAGGACACTGGCAGTTCTCTCAAGCCTCTGAAGGTGGCGCTCATCGGCTGCGGTGGTCGCGGTTCGGGTGCTGCAAATCAGGCATTGAAGGCAGACAAAGGCGTGATCCTCTGGGCGGTCGCCGATGTCTTCCCCGATCGCATGGACAGTTGCCTGAAGCAGTTTGAGAAGCACCCATCGAAGGAGCGCGTCCAGGTGCCGGCCGAGCGCCGCTTCGCTGGGTTCGATGGATACAAGCAAGCGATCGCATCCGGTGTTGACGTGGTGTTGCTCTGCAGCGCGCCGCACTTCCGACCGATGCACCTTGCCGAGGCAGTGGCTGCGGGTAAGCACATCTTCTGTGAGAAGCCCATGTTTGTTGATGCGCCTGGCTACCGCAGCGTGGTCGAAAGTGCCAAGGCTGCCAAGGCGAAGAACATCAACTTGATGTCGGGCTTCTGCTGGCGTCGATCAGCCCCAGAGGCTGCCACGTTCGCTCAGTTGGAGAAGGGCACGCTGGGCACGCCGATGGCGATGTACGGCTGCTACTACACCGGTCCGCTGGGAACCAACAAGCGTCAGCCTGGCTGGAGTGACATGGAGTTCCAGGTGCGTAATTGGCAGCATTTCACCTGGCTTTCCGGCGATCAGATGGTGGAACAGGCCGTGCATTCCGTAGACAAGATCAACTGGTGCTTCCGTAATGAGCCACCAAAGAGTGCTGTTGGAATGGGCGGGCGCCAACTGCGCGAGGCCATGCCGGAACGCGGCGATGTCTATGACCACTTTGCCATTGTGTACGAGTGGGCCGATGGTCGCCGTGCGTTCTTGAATTGCCGACAGGAGCCGGATTGCTACTTTGAGAACACCGATTGGATCGCCGGCACCAAGGGTCAGTGCTTCATCAACGGATGGGGCCCAACGCATGTGATGAAGGATCCCGCTGGCAACGTGTTGTGGGAATACCCAGCCGATGGTCCCAAGTCTGACATGTATCAGAACGAGCATGACGAACTTTTCAAGGCGATCCGTGATGGCAAGGTCATCAATGATGGTGAGTGGATGGTGGTCAGCAACATGATGGCTGTTCTTGGCCGAATGGCGGCGTACAGCGGGCAACAGGTCACGTGGGAGCAGGCCATTACATCAACGGAATCGCTTTCGCCAAAGCAGTACATCATGGGTCCTTTGGAAATGCCGCTTGAGAAGAAGCCAGGGCAATACAAAGTTCTGTGATTGTTGGTGCAGCGCCCCGAATCACCTCGCAAGGATCAGTACATGACCGACCGCACACCAAAGACGCCACAGACGACACCAGACCAAACGCGCCGTAGCTTTCTTGGAAACGGCGGGGCGCTCATGGCAGCGGCCATTGCCGTACCAATTGTTCTGACTCGATGCCGAACCTTGGCAGGTACCGTGCCCCCGCCCAGTCCCAGTGAATCAAAGGGCAAAGCGATTCGTGTTGGCGTGATCGGCTGCGGTGGTCGTGGTACCGGTGCCGCGTTTGATGCGCTCAAGGCGAGCCCGGATACCACGATTGTGGCGCTGGGTGACCTGTTTCCAGACCGCGTCCAGGGTGCTGCTGCCGGACTGGCAAAGAATCCACGCGGCGTGGTTGCCAGTTCAGCATGCTTCTCAGGCTTTGATGCCTACCGCCAGGTGCTCGCCACCGACTGCGATATGGTGATCCTTGCAACGTCGCCGGGCTTCCGACCAACGCACTTTGCAGCGGCGGTTGATGCTGGCAAGCACATCTTCTTTGAGAAGCCAGTGGCGGTGGATCCAAGTGGAATTCGCACGGTGCTTGATGCATCCGCGCGTGCTGCTGAGCGCAAATTATGCATCGTGACGGGGACGCAGCGTCGGCACGAACGCTGCTACATCGAGGCGATGGCCAAGATTCAGGACGGCGCGATCGGCCGGCCAATCGCTGCGCGTTGCTATTGGAATCAGGGTGGCCTGTGGAACAAGATGCCAGATCCGAATCTCTCTGAAATAGAGAATCAAATTCGCAATTGGCTGTACTACACCTGGTTGTCAGGCGACCACATCGTTGAGCAACACGTGCACAATATTGACGTAGTGAATTGGGCGATGGGTGGCGCGCCGCTTCGTTGTGTTGCAACCGGTGGTCGCCAAGTTCGCACCGAGCCGGCGTTCGGTGCCATCAACGATCACTTCTCTATTCATTACGAGTATTCCGATGATCGCCTCGGCGCTTCCATGTGTCGCCAGCAAGACAACACCGACGGCAAAGTGGAAGAGATCATCTACGGAACCGAAGGAACCATGTTCACCACCAGCGGCAGCGCGCAGTGCCGCGGTCGCAATACATGGACTTTTGCAGGCGAAAACCCCAATCCATACGTGGTTGAGCACATTGATTTGCAAGAGGCGGTGCGTGGCAATGCGCCGTACATCAATGAAGGAAAGCGCATTGCAGAAAGCACTATGACTGCCATCATGGGCCGCATGTCCGCGTACACCGGCAAGGATTTGGAGTGGAGCGCGGCGCTTGCTGACCCGATGGACCTGGTGCCGAAGGACCCGAAGCCGGGCCCGGGCATGGTTCAGAAGGTGGCGATGCCAGGCATGGTGTGAATACCGAGCGCGGGTGTTGGCCAGCCTGCGCTGGTTACCACTGGGTTGCGTTCTGTTTCATAGCGCCAGCGGGCGCTGGTGCTGGGCAACGTGGAAAGCAGGGCGCGTCCTCGTTCTGGCCCCAGCACGGAGAGTGCGGTTGCTAATGCATCGGCCTCGACGCCGGTGCGTGCGACTACTACAACCTCAACACGAGTGGTCAGCGGTTCGCCAGTTGCGGGATCAATGATGTGGCTTTGGCGCGTGGTGGTTCCGCTCTCCGTGGCGACATCCATATGTTGGAATCGATCGCCACTGGTCGTGACGGCTGCATTCGCCAATTCAAGTTGCGTATGCCAGGGATCATCAAGGTCAATCTTCCATCCCGAGCGGCCAGGCGGTGGATCACTGACGGCAATGTCGCCGGACAGATCAATCAACGCGCAGGTGATGCCGCGCTCGCGCAGCACTGCGAGTGCAGCATCGGCGCCGATTCCTTGACCAATTCCGCCGAAATCAAGTTCCAGGCCGGGTAACAGTGCGGTGTAGGTGTGCGTGGCGGCATCAAATCGCACGTGCTGCCAACCGCAGCGGGCGCGCAGTACTTGTAGTTCCGTGGCGTCCGGAGTACGCCCATCGCTTCGTGCCGC
>CALQCP020000041.1 GCA_943329105.2 Chitinophaga pinensis
GCGCGGGATCAACAGAAATAATTTCATTCACCGCGGTCATGCGCTTGGCTCAAGCACGGTCACGCCAACAACATCGCCAATGACCGCACCAATGGAGTCCGCAGTTGCTTTCGCCAAGCGAATGTGCTTGCCATCAAGTGCATACGCGCCGCGCGTGGCTCGGAATCCAAGACCACGATTGGCTGCACAGCTCACAAATCCAACGCGATCAAGCCGCTCATCACCAGCGACCAGCGTCGCTTGCGACGTTGCCGCCACCAATGGAATACTGTCGACCGCCGCCTCCAAATACGGGCCGCCATCAAACGGATCGCACCGGTCGTGATATGCAAAACCCTGTTTTTCAAGCATGGATCGAGCCGGTCGAGTTTCCTCGCCAACCTTACCAATCAGATTGCGCGCCTCTGGTGGCAATGTGCTCGCATAAATCTCTTCCTTGGGAAGAAGACTCGTCATGAATTCTTTACTGTGCTGGCAGAATGCATCCGCTTCGGTGTAACTCAGGTTGATGAATCGTCGCCCAAAGAATTCCCAGAACAACGTCTGGCTATCCGGCGTGAGTGGCCCCATCAATTCCGCAAGAATGCGGTCCTGGAACATGGCGCGGTGCAATCCAAGGAAGTGGAAACGCACCAGCGAAAGCAGTGATCCGAGTTTCTCCCGGTGACCGCGGTACCCGGGCGCAAGAATCAACCCACCCAATTCGCTTGGTCCGGTTTCGTCAGTCATGACCTGGATGGTCATATGCACTGCGCCAGTATTCAAGTCACGGCTGAAGTGCTCACGGCGCCGCACTTGCAGAAAAATCTGCGGCCAACCTTCCCAGCCGATTCGACAAATCAATGAACTGGTGCCAATGACTCCACCGGTCTCGCTGTCCTCCAGCACAAACATGAATTGTCGCTGCCGGTCGTCAGAAACATCACCAGCAAAGCTGCGCCGACTACGGCTGACCTTGGAGGTAATGATGTCTTTGTCAGCAGGCAGATTGATGAAATGCACCATCCGCGCCAGTTTCAGGAGCGTGGGCACATCATCGGGCATGGCTTGGCGAATCACAAACATCAGAACTCCACTATCGGCACAATTGGGGCCCTTCCGGAGCCTGTTTTGATGTCCGAGAATGTCACGCCGTGCGCGCCATAGAGCGCTCGAGAACCTCAAATACTGGCCCCCACTGCTCCGGAGTCATTACGCCCACGGGCGGCAGCATCCGCACGTGGTACGGCCCGTGCCCGCAGTAGAACGCCATCACGCCGTCCTCAAACAGCGCCTGCAGCAGCTTCATGATTCGATCCTTGTCCCCACCGAACGGCGTCAATCGGCACATTCCACCCGTGCCACCCATGTACTCCGTACTGGTGCGCCCAAATGCGTCCGCCACGGGCGTGAACCACTCCGGATGTCGCGCCACGAGTTTGGCAGCCTGGGCGCGGAACGCCGCGTGCAACTTCGCGTTGCGACCGTCCGCGCCGTAGTAGCCACCATCGCGCATGATCCGCAACGCTTCCATTCCAACTTGCAATGCCGATGTGCTGGCTGTGAATGTTCCGCTCAACAGTCCAGGCTTCGGGTTCATCTCCGGCGCAAAGAGGCACGCGCACGCCTGACTCATCTTGCCGATGGTCACTACGTCAATGTATTCGCCAAGTCCAAGTTGCTCAAAGCAGAACATGCTTTCAGTACGACCAAAGCTCTGCACTTCGTCATCCCACACTGGAATGCCTGCGGCCTTGCATGTCTCCATCAATGCCAACAGGAACCCGCGCGGCGCAACGTTGAACCCACCCTCGCCTTGCACCAATTCCATGACGAAGCACGCATGCTGCCCGGGATAACGGTGGATGTATTGCTTCAAGTGCCACACCGCCATCTCTGTGCAACGCGGACCCATGAGTGGGTCATAGAACGGCATGTAATCCACCAGCGTGGAAAGCGGCAAACCCTGCCGATACGCCGCGGTGTCACCAATCTGACTCATAGTGATCGATCGCCCCATGAAGCAATCTTGGAACGCAAGGATGCGCGGCGCGCCACCAGTCTTCTGCATGCACACCTTGAGCGCGGCTTCATTCACCATGCAACCTGAATTACTGACAAAGCAGTGCTCCATGCGACTGTTGCGCTTCGCTTCTGCAACAAGCAGCTCAGCAAATGCAACACTGTCCTGATTGCTGGTGAGATTGCCTTGCATGCACAGGTCAGAGATTCCGGCCCGCAATGCGGCAGCGGTCATGCGCGGATCGCTGTGGCCAAACATGTGTACACCGATGCCGTTCAACATATCCCACTTCACGCTGCCATCAAGTAGCTCTACCAACGGCCCGTTACCAAGCCCGGTTCCCAGATACGGCATGATCGGTCCACGACCACGCACCGCGGCAGTCCGCTTCATTGCAGCAGCAAAGGAATCCTTGAGCGCTGGATCAGCGGCACGCGCTCCCGTCAGTGCCTGTTGCGCACGCTGCACGCGCGCGACGATGGCCTGAATGTGCTGGGTCACCTCTGAATCAACGGCGAGTGGGCTTGAAAGTGCAGCGATCGAATCAGTCATGCGCGCATCGTAGATGCGACCGAGGCTGCTGTGCGCAGTAAAGACAGCGCCACCAGTTGCGCACGGTCAACCATGCCATCCAGATCCACCCATTCATCCTCGCGGTGCAGATTGCCGCCGCGCACGCCCAGCGTGTCCAGCGTTGGCAGCCCGGCCGCCTGCAAATTGTTGCCATCGCAGACTCCGCCGGTACGACCAAACGGCAGCGGTCTTCCGAGGTCCTCGCTCGCGCCGCGCACAAGCTGCGCCAATCGCTCCACTTCTGGCGTCAACGGCTTCGCTGGCCGGCCCGCAATCTGCCGCACCCGCACCCGCGGAACCTCACCGTCGGCGCCACAGGCCAGCGCGTCAAGCCCGCTGGCAATGTGCGCCTCTTCAGCACCCGATGCGAACCGCATATTCCCCCAAGCGGAAGCATGATCCGGCACAATGTTTGTCACCGCCCCACCCTGCAGCGGCCCGATGTTCACAATGCGACCCGCCGCCGGATCAGCCAGTGCCTCGGCCCGACCCACGCTTTCGCAGAGCGCACGCACGGCGCTGCAGCCCTTCGCGTAATCGCGGCCGACATGCACCGCCCGTCCAAATGCATCAATGCGGAACTGCGCAGCACCCATGCGCTCAACGATCAGTGAATCGCCCTCGCCCGCGGGCTCAAACACAAACCCCGCCGCGTGCCCCGGAGCCAATGATCGCAGCGCAGCTGCCGATCCGTAACTTCCCGTCTCTTCATCGGGAACAAGTACGAACGTCCATGCCAGCGGATGTCCAGCGTCACGAATCGCTTCAAGCGCCGCAAGCGCAATCACCAGCCCGCCCTTCATGTCCGCCGCACCCGGACCGGTGGCTCGCCCACCGCCAATGGAGCGTAATTCACGGAACGATCCATGCGGATCATGCACAGTGTCAAAGTGACCGCTGAGTAACAGGCGTGGCCCAGCACCCGCGTGTTCTGCTGCAAGAATGTCCACCCCATCGGCTGCATGAGTACTTTCCCACGGCGGATCGATCCAATCCGGCCGCCGCTCGCAAGTGATGTCGCGCGTCACCGCACCCAACTGGCGCAATCGATGTGCAAGCGCCGCACGCTGACCATGCAAGCCAGTCGCATGACCGCGCCCGGTTGGAATGGCGACCCACGCCGTTAAATCATCCACCATGCGTTGCTGCCATGCTGCAATGCGGCGGCACACGTCACGCTCAAGGTCGTTCATACTCATCGTTCGCGCTCCTGTGGTTGCGCCGCCAGGTCCAGCGTTCCTTCGAACACTTCAACCGCCGGTCCGGTCATCTGCACGCTTGACTCACTGCCTTCCCACTCCAGTAACAGATCTCCGCCGGGCAAATGCGCCCGCACTGGCGAACATGTTCTGCCGGTCATGACGCCAGCAACACACACCGCGCTTGCACCGGTGCCGCACGCTTGCGTAGCGCCGCTGCCGCGCTCCCACGTTCGCATGCGCACCTCGGCCATGCCGGTGGCGTTCAACACCTGCACAAAGTGAACATTGATCCGCTCTGGAAACCATGCGTGCCGTTCCATGAACGGGCCCACTTGTTCAAGGGGCACGCGCGCAACATCCGCGCACCACAGCACCGCATGCGGATTTCCCATGGACACCAAGGTCATGCGCGGATCAAGTCCGCACGCTTTTTGCCATCCGGCCGGAGCACCCGCAAGCGTCCAGAATTCATCCGGAAGCGCAAAGTCCACCACTGCCGCCGACAGTGAAACGCCAGGAATAGAAGCCGGAATACGCGCGGCTGCCAAGATGGGCGCACCCATCGAAACCATCGCTTCGTGCACGGTTCCATCATGCCCGCCGCGCATCCAATGCACATCAAGCACCCCGCGACGTGTCTCCACGCGCAACGGTTGTCGATCACAAAGGCCGCGGTCCACTGCAAATTTCGCCACGCAACGAATGCCGTTCCCACACATCATCCCTTCGCTTCCGTCAGCGTTGTACATACGCATGCGTACATCAGCGGCGACGCCCGGAGTCACCGGATCAACCATGATGAGACCGTCGCTACCGATACCAACATGCCGGTCGCTCACCCAACGAGCAAGCGCGGACGGATCGCTGACGGGATGCTGCGTGCCATCGACGTACACGTAATCGTTGCCAAGTCCGTGCATCTTGGCAAAGCCAATGGCCTGGCCACTGGGAAGTTCACGCGGTGACTTCATGATTCGCCGCCCATCATGGCCGATGCACCGTACCCAAATCAATCACCAACGGGCCATGTCGGTAGTAGTCCACATTGATGGTGTCCCGTCGAATGAACGTGAATACCAGGCAGTTTGCGCGCGTGGAATTGGCGTAACCAAAGTCACCCATGTGCGGACCCGCGTAGGTTCCATTCTCAAATTCCTGCGCATGCATATGGAAATGAAACAGCGATGTGTATCCCTGGTCGAACAGTTCCTGCGGCGCCTCAAAGCGGATGTCACTGCCAGTGACGCGCGGTCGCACCTCAACCACTTCCCACTGCCCCGCATCATTGATCCGAACAACCCCACCGTACTCAGTACGTCGATCTTGATGATCGCGGTCGCCAATGTCAAAGATGCGCGCGGAGACCTTTGGATCGTCCAGCATGCTGAGTGCAAGGTTGGAGGCAACCAAGTCAGTCCAATTCACCTCCGCGCGTTGCGATCCAAGTCGCTCGCTCCGCTTGCTACCGGTATCCCAACCTGTGAAGTCAGCGCTGTGCTTGCCGGAGTCGCGTAGTGCCAGACGCACCATCAGATCGTCAAACAACTGATCCTTGGTCTTCTTGAGAAGTTCAGGCGCATAGCGCTGCGCCGCCATCGCCACTGGAATGCCGCGTAACTCAAAGTTCACTTTCTGCTCAGCGGGCACTTCACGCAGCGCCTCGCCGGCCATCTTCCAGTATGCCGGGGATGCAGACTGCCGCAACTTTCCAAGCCAAATCAGCTCTTCGCGCGTCTCTGGAAGAATTCCTAAGTCGTCAACAAGTTGCTTGATGTCCTTCAACATGACATCGTCGGGACGCACTGCACTGGAAATCACCAACTCTTTCAGACGGTCACGCTCGCCGATCCGCATCAGCAGTTCCCACGTGCGCGCGCGCAACGCAGCCTGCCGCACCGGGCTGGCTTCCATCATCACCGCGAACAGTGCGTCGCCCACCTTGTCGGTTCCGTACAGCGCGGCCATCGCTTCATACTCCGGGCGCTTGCGATCATCATTGCCCCACGCCGGCACTCCGCCCGCCCATGAGTTCACCAACACCGTGGTGTAGTCCTTCATGCCGCGAGCAGCGATCTGTTCCATGATCCATCGTCGATACTCAAACGACTCCATACGAACGATGTTTGTCTCGAGCACCTCGCGCAGACCTTTGCGATCTTCTTTCACCATCAGGTCGAACGCCGCCTCACGATTGGCAAGGTTGAATCCCTGAGCAAAGGTAGTGCGCCGGAGCGCGCGCTTCGCCTCGTCCGAAAGCGGCACCTGCTCCCTGAGCATCTCGATGGCACCCAGCTGCTCCTCCGGGCTCGGCGAACTGGTCAACGCCACGATCGGGTCAACGGGCCGGCGACTGTTGCAGCCTCCGGCGAGTAAAGCTGCCGCAGTCGAAACAGCGGCAACACAGGTGGCAATCAGCGCGAGGCGCAATCCGTGCGTTCCATGCATGACGGGCAGTGTAGGAGCAGTCCCTGCCGCTACGATTCGCGCGTGCCCCGCGCAACTCCCATTGACCCCCGGACCCTGCTCGACGTGCGCTTGCGCGTGGCCGCAGTCATTGAGGAACTCCGCCCGGGTATCCAGGCCGACGACGGTGATGTGGAATTGGTGGACGTCACCCCAGACGGTCAAGTTCAAGTGCGTTTCAAGGGCGCGTGCGTGCGATGCCCGTCCAGTGGCATGACGCTGCACGGTGGAATTGAAAAGAATCTTCGAGCGATTGTCCCGGAAGTTGAGTCGGTGATCGCGGTCACCTGAATTCAGCGGCAGTGCGGATTAACCAGACTCGCCCGGGCGGATCTGACCTGCAATGCCCGGGCCGGATTCTTCATCGCGCAGAATTTGGTCGGCCACCTCGCGGCGGTGAACAGCGATCTCGCGGGGGAACTCGAAAGCAATTCGAACCCGGTCACCCTTGATCACGGAAATACGAACGATACCCAGGGGGGCTGCTGGGTCTCCGATCACTACTTCTTCTCCCTCTCGTCGGGTGATCACAAGCATGGTGGATGCCTCCTGCATGCGCCTCGCCGACCAAGGCGAGCAACTTGCCTACCACACGGTCTCGCGACCGTTCCTTGTGGCGTTCGTGGCAACCAGCGGCATCGTGCCGCGCGCAATACAAGCGTAGTTCAGTCAATCGGATCCACCTAGCACCGTTAGTGAAATTTGGATGGATATAGAAAGCGGTCGCCGGGGATCTACCGCGCTCTTTGCGAGCATGCGAAATAACATCTGCCCCTGCTGCTCAGGAAAGCGGTTTCACCATCAAACGCTCGAAATAAAATGCCCCCGCGCCGGCACGGGCCGACGCGGGGGCAACGACGGAAACTCGGGCCACCTGGGCCCTCACCCCACCAGCGGGCGTGCCCCGAACAGCCAACCATGGCTGCGCGAAGCTTCCAAACTGCCGAACCGTCCTTGGTTCGGCCATCAATCCAGACGCGTCTTGAAGACCTTGATCCGGTGCGTTGCCATCCTTGGCATCGCGGAGCAAGGCGCCGAAGCGCGCGTCTCTGGCACGCTGGTCGCCGATCCTTGGCTACCTGCGTCCACTGCGTTCGTGCGCGTTCCTCCCACGCACCAACACGTTTGTTCACTTGTCGGCTGGTTCCGCCAGCCGCGGGGTCACACTGTCGGGCGCTGCGATGCGGCGAACGTCTGCCGCGCGCGCCTCCAAATATCCGCCGCTTCCGGTTGAAGGCGCTCTTGTTCGCGCTTCCAGGCCGCGGGCTCGGTGAGTTCCAAATGGTCTCGAACGCCGAGAATCATGATGGAGCCAGCAAGCCCAAACTTCTGCAACAACCGATCGGGTATCCGAATCCGCCCCGCGCTGTCGAGCGGCACACGAGCCGCCTGCGAGAACACGAACCGTTCAAAGTCCTGCACGGACGGGTCGCCGATCAGCGAACCTCCAAGCGAGTGCGAGAGCTGGGCGAACGTCTTTTCTGGCCAAAGCCAGAGCTGACCGTTCGCGCCAGGCGCCACGATGAAGGCCTCTCCATGCTGCTTGGTGTCGAGCACCTCTCGCAACTCTGACGGAATCGCCAGGCGTTGCTTTTGGTCCAGCGTGTGCTCATATTCGCCAAGAAACAGCATGAGAAAGGCGACCTCAGGCGCCGTGGAACACTTTAACCCACAACGCCCCACTTCGCAACACCTTTACCCATAAATTTCTTCAATAAATTTGAAGAGTCCGCGAACAATCTGTCCACAGCGAGCGTAACGCCATATGAAACAAGTGTTTGTGGACATGTGCTAGATCTGCGTCAGAATCTCCAACGCGAGCATTGTCCAACAGGCTGTCACCCCGACAGTCACCGGTCAACGCACGCCAAGAAAGGCTCGTGAGGAAGTGAACCCGCGAAACCGCAACGCACTCGACTGGGCGCCCGCTAACCGATCGGATGTTGCCCCTGTACTGGACCGCATCCCGAACGGATCATTCATTCTGACCTCCGGCCACGCCGATGTTCGCGCGGGCGTTTCCATCAAGTGGGCGCAGCAATGCTCATCCACTCCGCCCATGGTGATGGTGGCCGTGCCCAAGGGTCATGTGCTGAGTCCACTGATTCGAGACAGTCGGAGTTTTGCAATCTGTCAACTTGATCCCACGGATCGAACGACATCACGTGCGTTTGATCTACACACTCCGGGCATTGATCCGTTCATTGGATCAACTGTTGATCGCACACCGAGTGGATGTCCAGTACCAGCGCGCGCGCTTAGTTTCCTTGACTGTGAACTGGCGCGCCATGTTGATCTTGATGGTGACTATGAGTTGTATGTCGGCATCGTCCATCATGCGACAACTATTCTTGATCCGCACGATCAGGCGCGATGCCTGTGTGATTCTGAAACGGTGCAACGTGTGGCAGCTGCAGCAAAGAAGGCTCCGCCGCTGCGCCGCATTCACACACCAACTGCAGCGCTCCGGGAAACCCCCAAGCGCGCGCGTACCCGCTGATAAATCCGTGCGTTGCGCTGAGTTCCTCCGGGCGCCCCACCGCCCCGCGCTCCTTTCTAGACTGTCACGATGACGTCTCTGCTCCGCACCGCCACTGGCACTTTCTTGAATCCATCGAACCGTTTCGGCGTTGACTATCGCGCCGAAGCTGCGTCGTTTCCACCACCGCCGGTCCCGATCATTGACATTCATTCCCACATTCACGGCACTGGTGCATCCACGCTGCTGCGTGAAGCGATGGATCTGTACGGGATTGAATCAATCCACTCCATGACGCGGCTTGAGGAGATTCCTGCCATCCGAGCCGTGCTTGGCGAGCGCGTGCAGTTCATCGCCGTCCCTGATTTCACCAACCCGGATCGGCTTGCCGCGCATGGCACCGACTTCCTAGCACGCATCCGCGAGTTCCATCGCGAGGGTGCAACCATCTGCAAATTCTGGGCAGCACCGCGCGGTATTGATTACGGCATCGAGGCGGGAGATCCGCGCCTCTTGGCGCTTGACGCGCCGCACCGCCGCCGCGCCATGGATGAAGCCGCGTCGCACGGTATGGCCTTCATGGCGCATGTGGCAGACCCGGATACATGGTTCGCAACGAAGTATGCCGATCAATCCCGTTACGGCACCAAGCGGGACCATTACGAGCCGCTGGAACGATTGCTTGACGAGTACCACGTTCCGTGGATCATTGCGCACATGGGCGGCTCGCCGGAGAATCTTGATTTCTTGGACACCATGCTGGCTGCGCATCCAAATCTCAACATTGATTCGAGCGCCACCAAATGGATCGTGCGCGAGATCAGCCAGCATTCCGCCGAGCGCGTGCGCGCCTTCATGCAGCGCTGGCGTGGCCGCATCCTCTTTGGAAGCGATATCGTTACCAACGAAGAGCACCTGCAAACAGGTGAAAAAAGCACAGAAATGGCTGCAAAGGCTAGTGACAGAGAAAGTGCATTCGATCTCTATGCCAGCCGCTATTGGGCATTGCGCGCGCTGTGGGAAACCGATTGGTCCTTGGAAAGTCCAATCAGCGATCCGGATTTGGCCATGGTGAACCCTGCTCGTGACGCACATGATGCGCCGCGTTTAGAGGGCAAGTGCCTTCCCACCGAAACACTCCGCGCGTTCTATCGAGACGCCGCGCTCAGTATTGTGTGAAGAGCAACGGCGGCGACGTTGGGGCGACGCGGATCAAAGATCCGCTCCGCTGGCACCATGTCCGGCATCGACGCTGCCGGCGTATTACTTGCAACAACCACCGGAATACCTGCACGTGCTGCCAAGCGTGCGCCCCACGAATCGCCATCGGGAATCATGGCAGTGATGCCACGCGCGAACGCCAGAGCGAACGCGGAGATTCCCGAATCCCGTCCGGTTGCACCCGGACCACCGCGACCGATGCGCAAGTCAATAGCGATCGCTACGTCTGCAGCGCTTGCCAGCAATTCCGGATCATCAACGCGCGCATCGAACGCCAGACGCCACGCGCCACCAGCGGCTGATGCCAGGCGCTCCGCCCGCGCTGCGCCCGGAGAACTTGGATGCACCACCAGCACCACCGGATGACCGAGCATCGAAGTGCGCCCGGCAATATCAAGTGCCATGCGGGCATCGCATGACGCGGCGGGGCTGGCCAGCAGAAGGCACACGCGTTCACTGGCGTCAACGCCCCACGCCGCACGCAACTCATCACGCGGAAGTGAATCAATCGGTTCAGGAAGTGCGTCATCAAGCGCCGCTGCGCGCGTTCCAAACGCGGGCGAAACACCCAGCAATCGCGCGGCCTCGTGGGCACGCTGACCGAAGGTCAACAGCGATCCATCGCTTGGAAGGCGACCAAAGGCGCCCCGCAGCACGGACCCGGACAGCACCATCGCCCCCAGCGGCGGCAAACAGCTACTGCCAACATTCACCCCAAACGATGCCGCGCGCCGAGCCTCCGCCGCGGTGCCGATGATGCCCGCGGGCCGACCCGCGAGACGAGCGGCGATCGAACGCAGCCGAGGGGGCGCGCACGCATTGACATCGATCAGCGCCGCCATGCGTGGACGCACAATCGCCGCGCTACCACTGCCAGAAATTGCTGTGCGCTGCGGAATCATCAGCCTTCCATCTTAGAAACGCCCTTGCCGAAGTTCTTCGGTTCGTGGTCGTAGAAGAGCTTGGTGATGTCATCCGCAAGCTTCTTCTCGAGGCCATCTTCGGCATTGCGCCGGGCTGCGGATGTTCGATAAGCGTCGTTGGCCAACGTGTCAATTTCTGCGGTCACTGGATATCCCTTCGGATCTGCTCCCAGTGGCGGGAACAGTCGTTCCTTGGCCTTGACGTCTACTACTTTCACACGCACTTGAGCGGTTGGCTTGGGCGTTGCGCCGTCCGGGGAAAGCGTAAACGACTCCATTTCCACGTAGAGAACAATGTCCGCGTTCACGGCATTACCAAGATCTTCAATGGAAATGCGCTTGGTGCTTGTCTCCATACGACGTACGTAGGAAATCAATTCGCGTCCGCTCACTACATCAGTGACCAGGCCCTGTTGCTTGATGACTGTTCCGATGTCATCGGCAAGCAGCGCGCGCAACTGCAATCGGCTCACCACACTCTTGCGATCATCGACAAACACCACCAGCTTCTTATCTTTGGGCAACGTGTATTCGGCTGGCTTCTTAGGCGGACCCTGCGCGATCCACATCGCCGGCACTGCGTAGTTGCAGCCCGCGATCACCAAGATCACAGCCGCGAAGAATGCCAGTACCAGGGCTCGAAGTGCTGCGTGCATCAGGTCAACCCTTCAGTCGCTTGTTGGGGTACTTGTCTTCAATGTGGTCATAGAACAACTTATTGATCGTCTGCGTGAACTTGGCAACCAACCCAAGTTGAATCTTCTCTTCCGAGGCGCTTTCGCGACTGAGATCCTTCACGTCAGGAAACTTGACGGCAAGGCTGTACTCCTCGGCAAAGGCATCGGGGTCCAGCGAATCGCGTTCGATGATGCCAACATTTGCGCCCGCCATGCCTTCCCAAATCCAGCGGTTTCCAGGTGGATTAAGGCGGAATTCAAAGACGTCAATAAAGATCACCCGGTCGACGCCCAGTTCCTCGGCAATGGTCCCGAGTGGAAGCGTGGTCCAACTTGGCGTGCGGTAGCACCACGCCAAGGACTCGCGCCAATCAAGCACTTGCACGCCACTGACATGCTCCTTGACGCCGGCGGCAATGTTGCCCGCAACGTTTGGAACAACAGTGGGATATTCATAGAGCACGCTGCGTTCCGCATTGACAACCACTGCAACGGTCTTATTTTCAAGGCCGCGGTACTTGGCAAGCACCTCAACCTTCTTCTCAACCTCAATGGCCTCGCCGACCTTGGAGACAAGACCCATGGCGCCGCACGAGGCGAGCACGAAAGGCATGACCAAGAGTGCAAGGAGAGCAACAATGCGAGTCTTCATGGTGTTCCGATCGAAGCGGGGAGAAAGCCGCGAACTACCGCGATCTTCCAGCCCCAAGAGAGGAGCGCAAATATTCCAAGGCCAAGCAAAAACCGCGGCGTCAGGCGATCGCCAAGAACATGGCCGAGCCGGCTACCGGTCAACGCCACATAGGTGCCGACCAATGCCGTGGCAGCTGTACCAAGGGCGAGGACGAATCCCATGGGCTGTACGCGCGCCGAGGCCAAAAGGCTGCC
>CALQCP020000042.1 GCA_943329105.2 Chitinophaga pinensis
AGCGCGGTGCTGCATTCCTAAAGACTTTCCGTACAGCCGTACGGAAATCAAGGAAACGCCATGCGCCGACTGCCCAAGTACTGCATCCACAAATCTCGCAACCTCGCATTCGTAACCATCGGGGGCCGAGAGGTCTACCTCGGTCGCGCCCACTCGCCCGAATCTCACGAGCGATACCAAGCGGCACTCGCCGACTACCTCGCCGGCGTCGTACCCACCACCACGACGAGCCAGCGCAAGCCGCGCACCGCGCTCACCATCGGCGAACTTGCGGAGCGTTGGTATCTCTCCGAGCGCGAGCGGTACGGTGCTCGCCACCAATCGGTCTACGAAGCCTCCTACGCGGCTCGAGAACTCAATCACAGCCACGCGACCGCTACGGTGGCAGAGTTCGGCCCACGGGCATTCAAGGCGATCCGTGACCGCATGGTGAAGGACGGTCGATCGCGACAATGGGCAAACCGGATGATGAATGCCATCCGCCGGTGCGTACGTTGGGGAGTCGGCGAGGAACTTGTGCCGGGCGACCGTATCCAAGCACTTGCCGCGGTGGACGGACTGCGTCACGGCTCCGCTCCAGAAACGCAACCGCGCATGGCTGCGGATCCGATTGCAGTCGAAATGTCCGTCCGTTGGCTCGATGCCCAAGGCCACACCGGCGCAGCAAACCTCGTGCGTTTCCTCAAAGCCACGGGATGCCGTCCGGGCGAGGCGGCGTCGGCGCGGTGGTCTGAGTTCATCCTCGGCGGCGAACTGCCCTACTACCGACCCACGCGCCACAAGACGGCACGCCACGGGATCGAGCGGCTCGTGCCGATGAATTGCGACGCGCTGGCGGCAATTGGTGGCGCAATGCGACTTGGCGGCTCGGATGGGTTCGTGTTTACGCACACGCGAGGGGAACCGTTTACGGCGAACTCTTTGCTATTGGCGGTACGGCGGGCGATCGCTGGGACCGGGTGCGCCAACTGGTCGCCGTACGGGCTTCGGCACTTGGCGGCGACGACGGCACTGGCGCGGACTGGCTCCGAGGCGGCGGCAGCGGCTCTGCTCGGGCATACGCCACGGTCTACGATCATTCAACGCTACAGCCGGGATCGCCTCGCACTCGCGATGCGTGCGGCGAAGTCAATTGAGGAGGTGGCGTAATGGAACTGCGACTAATCCCGTTTATCGACGGGGAGCTGATTCGAATTGACCGAGAGGGCTGCGTTCACACGCGGCGGGAACGCCCGCGGCACGGGCGGCGGGACAGCCGTAGCCCGTCACCCGGACGCATGACCATCAGGTGGGAACCTTGCACACCCATTCCTATCACGGAGGCTCGCAAATTGGGGGCACGCCGCGTTCGTGACGGCGGGGACCTCGTAATCCCTTCCCACGAGGTCCCCTTCAAACTTCCGGGCGGTGGAACTCAGTCGCTAACGACACTAGCCGCCGTAAGACGCGTGAGTTACCTCCCAAAGCCACCCGTTGATGCCGAACTTCTCATCGGAGAGGTAATGCAGGCGCATGGCGATGTAGATACCAACTGGTTCTGCGTGACGAGCGCCGACGGGATGGTGCACCTGTTTCACGGCCCCAGCGTGGCCCGAGAGGTATTCGGGAAAAATGCCGGTTGACACCATGTGTCCGCTTGCTACTATTGCAACGCTCGCGTAACTGTTCTAACTCGTCGGCTGGACCTTTCCCAGTGACAGGGCTTCGAAAACCCTAAGGATTCCTAGGACATCCGGCCTTAGGGGGTGAGAGTTACGGCACACATTTCGTGTGTTGGGCTCTCCTTCAGTGACCTAGGCACGAGAACAGGTCGCGGATATGGATAGCAGTACGACAGGAAACGCTGAGCGCACGCTCGGCATGGGCGCGATTGCGCACTACATCGAGAGACATACCGGGCATAAGCCCAGCCGCTCGACAATCTGGCGCTGGGGTCTCACTGGACGTCTGGCATACCGACGCATCGGAGGTCGTCTCTACGCAACCGAGACGGCAGTCCGCGCAATGCTCGCGGCAGACGAACAACGTAACCGCGGCAGTGTGAACAGCCGCGGTGAAGCTGCCGCCGCACGCCTTCAAAACCTCGCGAACCGCGATGCGCGGGGGGAGGTGGCGTAATGCAAACCAAAAAGAAAGCGGCCCGCTCGCGTCAACGAACGGCCCGCACGCTCCAGCAATTCCAGTCGCCATTCTACGCGCCATTATTCAATAAGTCATCACTTATGTTCGAAGGATTCGCGTCGAGTGTGCCGGGTCAGCCGGGCTTCCTTGTGGCATATGGAACAATCGAGACGAAGCGAACGCACCTTGGTGATTACGCGGTGATTTTTGATGCGCGCACAGTGATCGGAACGGAACGTGTGATTCGCAACACGGACGGCCATGAGCGATGCACGGTCACGTTGCAGAACTCATTGGGGAAAACAACGCGCATCAATCTCAATGCATCAAGGGACGTGATCGAAGCCGCACTCCTGAAAGTGAGGGCATGACCGATGCCCAACACTTCAATCTCCGAGCCAATGGCTCGGGTGCTGTCACTCGTACCCGATGCAAAGCCCGATGGTCACGGGTGGCGCACTCGCTGCCCTGCACACAACGGCGAATCCGCCACAAGTCTCTCGATCACACAAGGCGACGACGGGCGGGTGCTCCTTAAATGCCATGGTGGCTGTCAATTCTCCACAATCGTTAACAAGCTCGGCCTCAAGGAATGCGATCTCTTTGAGCCAATCGAGCCCGCACGGACCACACCACGCCTGAAGCCCATGAAGGAAGTGCGTTCGTTCGCATCCGCCAACGAAGCGGCCAGGGCTTACGCCGTGACGCACGGGCAATGGGATTCACTCTGGACCTATCGCAATGCCGCTGGCGCGCCGGTGGGGCTTGTGCTGCGGTGGGACACGAAGGGTGGAGGAAAGGACATTCGCCCCGCGTGGCGCATCGGTGACCGCTGGCAACTCTCACTGCCCGCAGAGCGGCGCACGCTTTACGCGCTCGACCGCCTCGCGAACGATCCCAAAGCACGGGTGTTTGTCGCGGAGGGCGAGAAGTGCGCCGACCAACTAGCGGTACTCGGCTTCCTTGCGACCACTAGTCCGAGTGGCTCGTCGTCTGCGGCGAAAGCCGACTGGTCGCCGCTCGCCGGTCGCGAAGTAGTGATCCTCCCAGATGCCGATGATTCCGGGCGCAAGTATGCGGACAAAGTGCTTGGGCTACTCCTCGCACTCGACCCACCAGCACGTGCCGTAATAGCAACGATGCCTAGCCTCACTGTGGGCGAGGACATTGTGGAGTTCGTAGAGCGCGTGCATGGTGGCGATGCTGATGCGGCGCGCACCGCCATCGACGAACTCGCCTCGACTGCCCTTGCACCATCCGTCCTCCGCCTACCGCAAATCACTTTCGAAGAACTTCTCAAAGATCCGAGACTACGAACCAAGCCAGAAACGATCGCAAGCGGATGGGAACCGTTCGACCGGGCGCAGCCCTTTGAGGCCATTGAGCGCAGTACGAAATTGGTTCTCGCTGCACCGCCAGGGTGTTACAAGACCGCAACCATGCTCCGCCTCGCCCGTGGCTTCGCCGAACAAGGCCATCGAGTGGCATGGATGGCAGCGGAAATGCAGCCGAGTGCATTACTCCGGCGAATGCTCTGCCAAATGGCGCGGCTTGATCAATCCGCAATCTTTTCAGCATGCCCGGATCATGTCCACAAATTCGCCGATGCAATACATCGGCTCCAAGGGTTTGCGCACCTCATTGAGTGCCAGCGTGCGCCGATCGGGTTTGAAGAGCTTGAACGCGCTGCGGGCGTCGCGGAGGTGGTGTTTGTCGACTACCTCCAACTCGTACGCCATCCGCAGCCAGACGCACGCGGACACGAGAAACTTGAGGAAGTGATGGGTCACATCGCCGAACTCTCACAGCGCGAGGGTGCGGTGTTCATCATCGCTTCAGCACAGGGACGCGATGGTGGCGGGGAAAAACGCGGTATTCACAATGCCACCCGTGGGTCGAGTTCGATCGAGTTCACTGTGGATGCGCTCTATTGCGCATCCAAGCCCGAGCCGACGAGCAGTGGCACGCTGGTCGAGTTTAAGTGCTTGAAACAACGCGAAGGCGCGGCACTGCCAATCGAGGTTCCGATTGACCACCAAACAGGCGCAATCGCCGAAGTGGAGTACGAATGACGCCTTCACCTAGTCGAAAGGCATGGCGTGAGAGCCAAGCAGCGAAGACCAAGATAAAGCCGAGTAAACGTGGCAAAGTGCGATTTGTGCCGTTGAATGCGGTGGTAGACGGTGGATGGCTTGGATCACTATCGCTCCGCGAGTTACGTGTGTGGCTCGTACTCCATCGCATGGCCGACAAGAATGGCAATCTTCACGCTTCGCATTGCACGATCGCCGCAAGGGCTGGAATGAGGCGTGAGCATGCGGCACGAACCACGGCACAACTTGAGCGGCGCGGTCTGTTGCGTGTACGGGTGCGAGGACGCACGGTCGGCAGCCAAGGCAAACGCACCGCGAACGAGTATGAGATGCTCGCGCCGCCTTTCATGAATAGTGCCAGTAGCAGCACTATTGCGGAGGTCAAATAGTGCCAAAGCGTGCTAGTGAATAGTGCCACCGGTGGCACACCTTCAGAAAGAACACACTAGCGGTCGCGCTAACGCGCCCCGCCAATGCGACGCTGCCGATACTGGTCGTCATCGACGGAGCCCGTGGCGGAAGCCGGTCAGTAGCGCCACAACCCCTACTAGGAAGCTCGCCGGCAGCGCCCTACCCCACCCATCGGGAATCCTCGTTCAAGCCAATGCACAGGCCCTCGCCGCGTTCGACTGGGGGTCAAAGCCCGTTTACCCAAGAATCCCTTTGTGATATTCGCAATGGCGCTTCTTATCACCCTCGCAGTCTCTGCTTGTCGCAGGCATGTCTCGTGGCGAGGGAATCTGCGCGTTCGTGATCATGGGGATTGTTGTTGGCTTTGGACGCCAACGGTAGTACCTTTGCCCGCCATGGCACAATCGAAATACACCGGGCGGCCCTCCCCACTCCTCTTGAAGTCAGGGCTAGTCGCTGCGTTCCTTGCAGGGACCGGCGTAGGGCTGGCGGCTCAGAACGCGCACGCTGATGGGATTGTCCGATGCTGGGGATACAACTACTACGGCGAATGTGATGTACCCGCTGACCTCGGAAAGTGCTCAAGAGTCGCTGGGGGAGGCAACCACACTATCGCACTCCGAAGCGATGGAAACGTCCGATGTTGGGGAAGGAACGCCTATGGTGAGTCCAACACACCAAGCGACCTCGGGACATGCTCAAGCATCGCGGGGGGCTTCTACCATTCCATTGCTCTCCGAATTGATGGAACCGTTAGATGTTGGGGCGCGGGAACAACCAACAATACTTCAGATGCAAATTTCGGGCAGTCCATCGTGCCACCTGACCTCGGTCCGTGCTCAAGCATCGCGGGGGGTATCTACCATTCCATTGCGATCCGAATCGATGGAAGCGTTAGGTGTTGGGGACGGAACGACGAGGGCCAGTGCAACACGCCAGTTGATCTCGGAACATGCTCAAGCGTTGCGGGGGGAGACCGCCATACCATCGCAGTCCGAAGCAATGGAATCGTGAGATGCTGGGGAGGCAACTACTTCGGTCAGTGCAATGTTCCTCCTGACCTCGGGCCGTGCTCAAGCGTCGCGGGGGGATTCCATCACTCCATCGCACTCAGAACCGATGGAATCGTCCGATGCTGGGGATGGAACTACATCGGTCAGTGCAACACGCCAGCTAACGTCGCGAAGTGCTCGAGTGTAGCAGGGGGCGGCATGCACACCATCGCACTGCAAAGCGATGGAAACGTCCGATGCTGGGGAGACAACAACTATGGCCAGTGCTTCACGCCAAGTGACCTCGGAATATCCTCAAGCGTCGCGGCGGGGGCCTTCCACACCGTTGCCATCACAAACCCCGACTGCAACAACAACGGGATCAATGACTCCACCGAACTCTCCGGGAACGACTGCGACGTAAATGGGATTCACGACTCCTGCCAGATTGCTTCGCAAACACTGGAAGACTGCAACAGTAACGGCCTCGCCGATCAATGCGAAAAGGAAGTTCAGATTTCCATTGACTCCGAGCGCTTCGCCACCGTCGGCTACGGTTACAACAAGGTTTGGGCTGTGAGCAACGCCGTGCGCACTGAGAGTACTGTGACGCTGACTATCCGCGGTCATGGTGATTTCAGTGCGGAAGCTGAATTCATCCGCGTGCGCGGTGGGGTCAGTTACACCGCGCAGGCACTTGGGGGAACGTTTGACTGTGGTACGGGTCTACCAAGCACCACGATATTGACTCTCTCGCCGCAGGAGTTCAACACATCAATAGGCAATGACGGTGTGCTGCGATTGTTTATGGAAGCATCTATCGCCGTCAACCCAAACCTCTGCGCCGATGGAACATGGATCGAAGCATCACTCGACTACATCGGAGCGCGCCCAGCCGACTGCAACGCCAACGGTCTCCTCGACAGTTGCGAGATCGCGGCGGGCTACTCGCCGGATTCAAACCAAAACGGCGTCATCGACACCTGCGAGAGTCTGCTGCTTGACTGCCCCACCGATTTCAATCAGAGCGGCTCGACCGATGGGGCCGACCTTGGCATCCTGCTCGCAGCATGGGGCGCGGCTGGACAGCCGGGCGTCGATCTCAACCATGACGGCATCATCAACGGCGCTGACTTGGGAGCGTTACTTGCCGATTGGGGCGTTTGCGCGAACTGAGTTACTGGAGCACAACAACCCCGCCCGGGTCAAACTACCTACTAAGTAGTCTCTACTTCATGGGGAAGCCTTTCATCAAGGACACTAAATGACGTACTACGCCGTGATCGACACCGAAACGACGGGGTTCGGAAAACACGATCGGATCATTGAAATCGCCGTAGTAGTCATTGACCCGGTGTCGATGGAGACGATCGACGAGTTTGACACCTTAGTGAATCCAGATCGCGATGTCGGCCGGACAGACATCCATGGAATCACAGCATCGATGCTTCTGAGTGCGCCAACTTTCAGCGAGATACTCGGGGGTCTTCTACCGCGCTTAGACGGCGCTGTACTAGTCGGTCACAACCTCGCGTATGACGTGCGGATGTTGAGGCGTGAACTTGAACGGGTTGGTATCGAACTTGATAAAGGGGTGGGATGTTGCACGCTGGCAATGACAGGGAGCAAGCTTGACGTTGCCGCTGCCGAACTGGATATTTCCCTTGAGAACCATCACAGAGCATTGTGCGATGCCCAAGTGACCGCTGAGGTATTTCGGCGTATGGCGGACGAGATCGGGGAAACCTCGGCTTGTTCGGCTCAGTCTTCGGAACCATTTGGCCTCCATCGCACTCTCCGTCGCGAAGCAACTGGATGGGTTCCGTGTACGCCTCTGCTACGAAAATTGATTGGTAAAGCACGGTATCCGTCAAGCCAGCTGCGATGCGCCGCATACTTTGACATGCTGGACTGGTCCCTGGCCGATGGCCACATATCTGAAGATGAACGCACTGCACTGGATGAAGCAGAATTAAGTTTGCAACTCAGCAAAGCAGAACTAGCAGCGATGCATGAGGCGTACTTGAAGTCATTGCTGAACGCCATCAATCGCGACGGACGTGTCACTGCAGAGGAAGCTGCATTGTTTGAACGCATCGCTCAGGCCCTGGGGTTTTCAGATAGACGTCTCGAGCAAACTCCCCTCCCACAAATCAAGCAGGACCACGCGATCCGTTCCGGCGCGTGTGTTTGCTTCACCGGAAGTGCGTTCGATGACGATGGAAATCCCATCGAGCGCGCAACCCTAGAGCAACTCGCCGCAGCTCATGGATTACAGCCCGTCGATCGCGTAACAAAGAAATTCTGCCACCTACTGGTTGCTCAAGATGCAGATAGCCGGTCAGGAAAGGGTAAGGTTGCAGCGAAGCACGGCATTCCAGTGATGTCCGTGCGTGATTTCATCGCGCATCTGAGTGGATAACGAGCACTTCGCCATGGCCCGTCCGTGGTACGTCCCAACCAGTGGCAAATCGCCACACTAGGACAGGTATTGGGCGTGAGCGGCAAGGCTGACTGTTTGTCAGCGATCCATGCCAGCACCATTGTTACTAGCATTGAGAACAAGCCACATGCACACCGGAGGATGGCAATGACTCAAGAAAATACAAGTTTGTTTGGAAAGACATTCGATCAGCAAGTGTCTGCTGCAAGCGGATCGATTGAGGGGCGCAACATTTCGCCGAATCAGATGATCGCTGGATCGATTGTGCTCGAACCGCTCGGGTCAGGCGTCCGGGTCACCGCACGCGACTTGGATCATCGGGTCTTATGGGGATTCGTTGCATCAACCGAAACGGTGACCGAGTCTCAGACGCACTGCGCAGTAGCAACGTACGACACGCTCAAGAGATTGATTGCAGATGCGTTGGGCAGACCCGGACTTATTCCCACGCCTACGGGCGACCCAATGGTCATCGCTGAGGAAGCGATTCAATCCCTTGAGAAGTGTGCAAATCACTTACGGGCGAGTATTGCTGTCAAATTGGTGACCGAAGCAACCCACGAGCGAGCAAGAAACATCGCACGGATCGTCCGAGATGCAGAGCGTCAAATCTCGATCGAAATGGGGGCGATGAAAGGCCCGAATTCCAAGCCGTTGTAAACGAATTGTGCGCCACCGTCGAACGGATGGTCGCATCTTCAACTTCGGCACACTGGTCATCGCCGGCGCAGGCAATCCTCAAGCCCCGATTCTTGGCATTGCCAACCCACTAGGGTTCCGTCGAGCGTTTATGGAGTTTCAAGATCTTTTGCGGGTTAGAGTTAACTCTGCATTGGAACCAGAGCGCCGAATCGCGACCCGGTCTATCGCACATCTGACCTAACACCGAACACACTTCCAAAGCGAAGGTGATGGGGTAGATCGTGCCAATGTTCACCACTCAAAGTTCTCACAATTGGCGTAGATCCCTACCCCACACAGGTACAATCACTCCATGTCGGACGAACACGGGATAACGGGTCAGGCCGCTCGCACGCCACGAGGGGTTTGGGGAGCCCTTGCAGAGCGCGCCAAGCGATGGGAACAACGGCAGCACCTGCGGGTCATCGAGGCTGCCGTCTACCAAGGCTGGGATGTACCCGCCGAGGCGTATCAGACCATTCCCCGAGAACTGTTTGAACTAATCATCGATCCGCTTGCGAGTCCGCGAGATCGCATCCGAGCAGTCGAAGCGCTGGCGCACCTCAATGAGCAGCGCGTCCATGCCGCCGTGCAACTCGACCGAATCATGCGCCTCGATGCAGGTACGGCAACGGAGCGCATCGCCCTCGTGGATTCCCTGACGGATGCGCAGCTTGAAGCGGTGGCGCGGTCGATGAGTACCGGACGCAAGCTAGGCGGTTCTCGTTGCAAGAATCCGCCCGGCGGAAAGGCAGCGAAGTGCGGAATGGTTCGAAACGGCATCTAGCCTCGCGGGCATGACCCACTCACACACTATGCAAGAACCGCTCCCAAACCGCCCCACGCCCGTATCTGCGCTCACGCCAGCCGGCGAACGCAAGAAAGTGACAATGAACCGCGCCACGGTCGGGATTGTTGTTGGCTTCGCAAGCCAACCGTAGTACCTTTAGGACCTATGGACAGATCGAAACGCTCCGGGCGGCCCTCTGCACTCCTCTCGAAGTCAGGGCTAGTGGCTGCGTTCCTTGCCGGGACCGGCGCAGGGATGGTGGCTCAGACCGCACACGCTGATGGGATTGTCCGCTGCTGGGGACGCAACGACTACGGCCAGTGCTTCGCGCCCGCGGATCTCGGTCCATGCTCAAGCATTGCGGGGGGCGCATGGCACACCATCGCACTCCGAATCGATGGGGGCGTCCGGTGCTGGGGACTGAACGACTACGGCCAGTGCAACACGCCCGCGGATCTCGGAACCTGCTCAAGCGTCGAGCGGGGTGCATACCACACCATCGCAATCGCGGGAGCACCGTTACCCGACACCGACGGCGACGGTCGCCCGGACTCCACCGACAACTGCCCCACCATCGCAAACCCAACGCAAGCCGACTGCAACAACGACAGCGTGGGCGACGCGTGTGAACTCGCTGCCGGCGCGCCCGACTTTAACCACGACACGATTCCCGACAGTTGCCAGTGTCTTGCAGATCTGGTCACCAACCACGAAGTTAACGGCGCGGATCTCGGCGCACTGCTCGCGTTCTGGGGACCAGTGAACCCAGCACTACTCAGTGCCGACATCAATCGCGACGGCCTCGTCAACGGTGCAGACCTCGGCTATCTGCTCAACGCTTGGGGCCCTTGCACAAACTGACTCACCCACGCCTACACGGAGCCTCCATGAAGAAGATCTTGACTAGAACCAAACTCGCGCTCACCCGTCCTAGGCTTGTGGCCGCGTGTCTCGCGACGTCGGTTGCTGTTGCGGCGGGGTCGAGCGCGTGTGGGGATGGGATAGTGACAGCGTGGGGATACAACACCGAAGGACAATGCAACACGCCCGTTGACAGTGGAGCTTGCTTACGGGCCGCGGCAGGTTACGGTCACACTGTCGTGCTACGAATCGATGGGACCGTCAGAACGTGGGGATCCAACGACAACGGTCAGTGCAACGTGCCCGTTGACCTCGGGACTTGCTCCCGTATCGCGGCGGGTTGGTTTCATACTGTCGCACTCCGAACCGATGGAGTCGTTCGATGCTGGGGATACAACTACTTCGACCAGTGCAGCATGCCCACTGACCTAGGGCCATGCTTAAGCATCGCTGCGGGTGTTAGCCACACCGTTGCAATCCGAGTCGACGGAACCGTGAAAGGCTGGGGACTAATTAGTCCCGCCCCCGTCGATCTTGGGACTTGCTCTAGCATCGCGTCGGGTTATGACCACAACGTTGTACTTCGGGTCGATGGCACGGTCAGAGCATGGGGAAGCAACAGCGGCGGTCAGTGCAACATTCCCGCTGACCTCGGTTCATGCTTGAGCATTGCCGCGGGTGGCAGTCACACTGTCGTACTCCAAAGTAATGGGACTGTTCGAGCGTGGGGAGACAACTCCTTTCAACAATGCAACATGCCCGCCGATCTTGGGACATGCTCACAGATCGCAGCGGGTTACCTTCACACTGCAGTACTCCAAACCAATGGATCCTACCGGGCATGGGGACGCAACGACTACGGACAGTGCACACCGCCCGCTGACCTTGGTTTGTGTTCAAGCATCGCGACGGGCGTTCGCCACACCGTAGCACTCAGCGCACCCCCACCAATCGATACCGACGGCGATGGCTGGCCTGACTCTACCGACAACTGCCAAACCATCGCGAATCCAACACAAGCCGACTGCAACAATGACGGCGTCGGCGACGTGTGCGAAATCGCTGCCGGTACGCCGGACTTCAACCACGACACAATCCCTGATACTTGCCAGTGTCTCGCAGATCTGTTCGTTGACCACCAAGTCAACGGCGCAGACCTTGGCGCACTGCTCTCGCAGTGGGGACCGGCAAACGCAAACACCGCGAGCGATATGAATCGCGACGGTAAAGTCGATGGAGCCGACCTCGGGCATCTGCTTGCGTCTTGGGGTCCTTGCACAAACTAAATATTCATACCACCGCAGACTAGCCAAATCGACTGGATTACTTATGCGAAACCAATCTCCTAGATCTTGTAACAACTTTAGCGCGGCCGCCATCGCGTTCACTTTCTGTATTGCCTCGGCCAGCATGGCCGGAGTAGAAGTCGGATTTTTTGATGACCACAATTCCTGGCGACAGTTTCAAAGCGAGTATAAATTTGGAATATCAGAGCTCGCAGAAACGTTCGACAGTTTCTCCGTAGGTTCGCATCCATGTCCGGTCGGCCGATTCATTGCGCCGATCAGTTGGAACGCCTTGACATCCAGCGGTCAACTAGAATTTAAGCCGACGACTGCAGGGGCTTCCGGATTGAGAGCTTGCGCGCTGCAAACGGGGGAGAGCATTGAAATCGAATTTTCACCCCCAGCCCGGGGCATCGGGGTAGATGTTGTCATGTCCACCGAAAACGGATATGACATTCATAGGCTGCAGGTCACCTTGGCGAACGGCAACGAACATTCTTTGCTTTTTTCTGGTGCATTCATGGCATCACATTCGCTGGGGTCACCCGTGACCAAGATTCAAGTTAGCAACTTATTAGACGCTGTTCCGGTATGCATCGATAGCGTCTACTTTGCAATTGCAGTACCCGGCTCTGACCTAGACAGCGATGGCATTGCGAATAGCTCAGACAACTGTCCAGCG
>CALQCP020000043.1 GCA_943329105.2 Chitinophaga pinensis
ATGCCTTCGGCGCTTCTGAGTTTGCATCTTGTACCCGAGCTCTATGAAACGAAAGTGAGTCGTGCTGGCGCGACTTTCGGCGCGCGCGTGACGCTTGCAGAGGTGCGCCGCGTGAGCGAGGACGTTGCCCCGGAGTTTGCGCAGTTCCTGAATCTCTTTGCATCGCCGCAGATAAAGAATGTTGCGACGCTGGTCGGCAACATTGCGAACGCATCGCCGATTGGAGACACGCTGCCGTTTCTTCTGATTGCAGGCGGCACAGTCCATGTCGCCGGGCGACCGGGTGGCAAGGGGCCGATTCGCAAGCGATCGATTGCAATGACCGAGTTGTATCTTGGGTACAAGCAGCTTGCGCTTGAGCCGGGCGAAATCATTACCCACGTGTCGTTTCAGCGGACGCCATCGCGCGAAGTGCTGCGGCTCTGCAAGGTTTCGCAGCGCAAGGATCTCGATATCAGCGCAGTTAGCGGGGCATTTGCGGTCACGCTCAGCACTGGGCGTCGCGGGAAATCGGCGCCGTGTGTGACGTCCGCGCGGATCGCTTACGGCGGAGTTGCAGCGACGCCTGTCCGGATGCCAGACGCAGAGCAGGCGCTGTGCGGCGAACTGACGCCGGAGCGCATTGAATCAGTAGCGCAACTGATCGCTGGATCAATTGCGCCGATCTCTGATGTGCGCGGCAGTGGCGCATACCGGCGCGTCACCGCTGCAAATATCTTCCGACGCTTTGGCAACGAGGTACTCCGTGGCTGAGCACACCAGTCCTCCTGCTCGGCTTGCCGCGATCATTACTGATCAGGGATCGGTGCCGCATGATTCGTCCACGACCCATGTCACGGGCAAGTCGGAATACATCGATGACCGCCCGATGCTGAAGGGCGAACTGCACTGCGGGCTGGTGTACAGCCCATACGCGCGCGCGCGCATTCGCCACCTCGACACCGCGCCCGCGCTCGCTATTCCTGGCGTTGTGTGTGCTGTGACCGCCGCTGATGTGGCGCACAACGTTTGGGGCACCATCTTTCAAGATCAGCCGATCATTGCAGCATCCGAGGTGAACTTCGTTGGCGAAGTGGTGGCTGTGCTGGGTGCAGAAACCAAGGAAGCGCTCGCGACGGGTTTGGCTGCGGTTGTAGTGGAATGGGAGAAATTGCCTGCCATTCGCAGCGTGGCAGAAGCGGTGGCGGCGAAGAGTTTCATCGGATCGGAACGCACGATCGCAACTGGTGACGCAGCGGCAGGGCTGGCGCGGTCGCCTCACCGCGTTGCGGGAACACTGGAAATCGGTGGCGCTGATCACTTTTATCTTGAGAGCCAAGCGGCAGTGGTGTATCCGCGCGAGGATGGGCAGCTCGAAGTGCATTCCTCGACGCAGCATCCCACCGAGACACAACACGTGGTTGCAGAAGCGTGCGGCGTGCGATTCAGCGATGTGGTGTGCATTGCCAAGCGCCTGGGCGGCGGATTTGGCGGCAAGGAATCGCAGGCGGCCCCCATTGCTGCGTATGCCGCGTTGGTGGCGAAGCAGACTGGTCGCGCGGCGCGTCTTGTGCTTTCAAAGGACGATGACATGATCATCACCGGGAAGCGCAATCCTTTCCGGATTGAGTATCAGTGTGGCTTCGATACGGACGGTCGAATCATTGCGATGGACGCAATGTTGCATGCCGACGGCGGTGCGTATGCCGACCTTTCCACGGCGATCATGGAGCGCGCCATGTTGCACTGCGACAACGCGTATTTCATCCCGAATATGCGTGTGCGCGGGCAGGTGTGTCGCACCAATTTCCATCCACACACTGCATTTCGTGGCTTCGGTGGCCCCAAGGGCGTTGCGCTCATTGAGTCCGTGATCGAAGATATTGCACGCATTGTTGGTCGCGACGCGCTTGATGTCCGCATGTTGAATTGCTACGGGCCCGGCCAAGACATGACGCCTTATGGGCAGCGCGTGGAGGACAACCAGTTGCCGGAACTGTTCGCAACGCTCACGGAACGATGCGCATACCGCGCGCGCCGCGCAGAAATTGCAGCGTGGAATAGTGACCGTGCGCGCAATCCGGACGGGCATCCGCGTGGACTTTCGCTGACGGCGGTGAAATTTGGCATTTCGTTCACCACGCGCTTCTTGAATCAAGGCAACGCGCTCGTCAATCTTCATCGCGATGGAACTGTGCAGGTCTCAACCGGCGCAGTCGAGATGGGGCAGGGCGTGAATACGCGCATTGCGGCAATCGTTGCCGAGCAGTTTGGGCTGCCGACCGACTCAGTCCGAATGATGCCGACATCGACAGAGAAGAACGCGAACACATCGCCGACCGCTGCGTCGGCGGGCACCGATATCAATGGTGCCGCTGCGCTTCAGGCATGCGAGACGATTCGCGGGCGACTGTCTGCGCTGGCCATTCGCCTGCGATCAATTCCGCAGGAATCGTGGGCGGGAAAGACCGCCGCTCTTGGAACAATGCCGGAAATCACGGTGGGATCAGGAGTCAGTCCACGTGGGACCGATGAGGAGCGCGTGGAGTTGAGCGACGGCGTGGTGACGGTGACGGATCGCTCTGGATCAGTGTTTTCCGTGGCCTTCGCAGCACTTGTACGCGAGGCGTATCTCAATCGAATTTCCGTCAGTGAGTACGCGCATTACCGTATCCCTGACTTGGGATTCGACAAGCTCACTGGTAAGGGTAAAGCGTTCTTGTATTTCACGCAGGGCGTTGCAGCGAGTGAAGTGGAGCTTGATCGGCATACCGGCGAGGTCAAGGTACGGCGCGTCGACATTCTGATGGACATGGGTCGGCCGGTGAACCACGCGCTTGACATGGGGCAGGTCATGGGCGGCTTCGTGCAAGGTATGGGTTGGGTGACGACGGAACACTTGGTGTATGACGACAATGGCAAGTTGCTTTCCCATTCACCCAGCACGTACAAGATTCCGAACGTGCAGGACACCCCGCGCGTCTTCAATGCGGACCTGATATTTAACCATGGAAATACGGTGAATGTGCGCGGCTCGAAGGCGTCGGGCGAGCCTCCGCTCCTTCTATCGCTCTCAGTGTGGACCGCGGTGCGCGATGCGATCATGTCGGCGCGCAATCATTCAACAACAGAAAATGTGCAACTTGTCCCGCTGGCAATTCCAGCCACCGCGGAGCGCGTGTTGCGCGGACTCTCGCCAGAATCATTCGCCACCTGGGATACGCAAGAAGCAAGTGGTGTCCATTGACAATCGGTAGCTCACAATGAGTTGTTCGATGCGTGAATATCTTCAACATGCAAGCGCACTCGCCGAGCGAGGCACGGTCTTTGTCACGGTCACACTTGTTGAGCCTGAAGGGCACGTTCCGCAAGATATTGGGGCGAAAGCGATCATCACTGCGAGTGGACTTGCATGGGGAACTGTCGGCGGCGGTCGGCTGGAGGCTCGCGCAATCACCCATGGGCAAGCGATGATCGCTCGCCAAGTTGCGGGCGCAATTCCTGCTGCTACGGTTCAGCCGGAGATTGTTCGATATGAACTTCTGCGTGACTTAAATATGGTTTGTGGCGGAGCTGCAACTTTGTTTTATGAAATCTCTGCGCTGCCGAATTGGAATATCGCACTCTTCGGTGCGGGGCATGTTGCGCAAGCGACACTTTCGCTTCTTTGCACATTTGAGTGCAGTTTGACCTGTATTGATCCACGCGATGAGTGGCTGGCGAAAATTTCGTCGCAGCCCAATGTGTACAAGGTGCTTATCGCGGAACCTGCGGAGTTTGTTTCGAAGTTGCCTGCAGGAACATTTTATCTTTGCATGTCGCAAGGTCATGCAACCGACTTGCCGATCGTGCGCGAAATTCTCCGGCGAGGTGACGCCGCATTCATCGGCGTCATCGGCAGCGAGCCAAAGTCGCGAACGCTGCGAAGCGCTCTTCTCAAAGAGGGATTTGATGAATCGATGGTTGAGCGAATTCATTGCCCGATCGGTCTGCCAATTGGATCAAATTCCCCGCCAGAAATTGCAGTCAGCATCGCCGCACAACTTTTGCAGGAACGCGACGTGATCAGAAAAAGTGTTGTTTGATATGGCTCACACTCGACGAGGCCCTCATTGCTGAAGACAAATCAAGACGGCAAGCTTTGGATGGTCACTCAGCCCGATCACAGTCAGATCGCTGGATTTATTGCTGCACACTGGGGCAACGCGCATTTCGCCCGTCCAGGATTTTTTTCTGCAGAAACCGTCGCGGATCCGGAGCGACTTCGCGCGGAAGTGATTCTCGCTATCGCTGAGCATGACAATGGTTGGTGGGAGTGGGAGGCGCTTCCTGATCTTTCCGCCGCAGATGGATTCCCAGCAGGTCTTGGCGAAGCACTGCAGAATCAACAAGCAGGAATTGATCGATGGCAAAGGGCACTCACGAGATTTCCGCGTCGATCGCTTGTGAATCTTCTCATCAGTTCGCATGCGTATTGGTTTTATGCCGCGCGTGCACTGCAAAGTCCCGAACCTGCATTTAATCATCCGCTCTTCTGGAAGGGCGCGCCTGAAAAACTTTGTGCTGGGAGTAATGAAGCGCTACTCGCTTTCATGGCTGAGTTGCAGAAGAAGCAACTTGGGTGGATCGAAGAACTTCGCGCAGATCCTGAAACGGCATCGTGGGTTGAACCTGCAAATCTTGCGCCGCTGCAGAGACTGATTCAGTTGTGTGATGGGATTTCGCTTGCGCTGTGTTCTGCCTTGATCCCTTCAAAAACTGGCGCTTCTAAAGGTCTTGGTGATGATTCCTATGAACTGCACGATGTTCCGCGCCGCAGTTGGATGGATCGCTGCACAATCACAGTCACCCCGCGAGGTGATCGAAGAATTGAACTGAATCCATATCCGTTTGATATCGACCCACTGCCTGTCGTAGTGCGGGTGCGAATCGTTGAATTGCCAGCGGAAAAGCCAGCGCACGTTCATTCGTGGTGGCACGCGTGCGTACCGCAGCACATCAAATTTCAGTTTGTGTCTGCGAAATGATTTGAAAAGTGGGGTCGCGCGTGAAACAGGCGCGATCAATCCTTGTGATGGATGATTCGCCCCAGTCCCGAACCTGACCCATCTTGCCCGGTTGCGTCCAACTCTGGCCGGCCATCATCTTTGACATCGCCACGCAGCGTTTCGATCGCATGTGGAAGAATGTCTGCGATCGCCTCAAACATTTCGGTGCACCCGCGCGGTGATCCGGGCAGGGTGATCACCAGTGTGCGGTTGATTGTTCCTGCAATGCCGCGCGAAAGGAATGTGCGGGGCGTCTTCTGAAGGCAGCGCAGGCGCGAAAGGTCCATCAGGCCAGCGTGTTCGCGGTGCATGACGGTGCGGAGGGCTTCGGGGGTGATGTCGCGCGGCGCAAGGCCGGTGCCGCCAGTACTCAGAATCAGGTCAATGTGGCGCGATTCTTCTGACCAATGCGAAAAGAACTGAGCCAGCGCACCCATGTCATCCGGAAGGCACTCGGCGTGCACGATCGTGGCGGCGAGATACTTCGTTGCCAATGCCTGCAGTGTTGGACCCGATGTATCCACGGTATCGCCGCGTGAGCAGCGATCGCTGACAGTTAGGACGACTACGCGAGGGGCCGTGCTCATGCGCCTACTCGCTTGACTTGCTTTGTCGATGTGGCAGCAGCGCGAAAGTGACCGCTTCGACCGCCTACTTTCTCTAAGAGTCGAACTCCTTCAATGACCATGGTTTGATCAATTGACTTGCCCATGTCGATGACGGTCAGTGCAGCGATTGATACCGCTGTCAGTGCTTCCATCTCAACGCCGGTTCGTGCGGTGACCTTTGCTTCGGCCCAGAGGTACACATGGTCGATGCATAGCTCTGCGCGTACATCAATGGAGTCGAGTGGCAACGAGTGACAGAGCGGAATCAATTCATCGGTCCGCTTGGCGGCTTGTATTCCAGCGATTCGCGCCACAGCAAGCAGATCGCCTTTGGCAAGCGTGTTGTGGGCGATGCGTTCCACGAGCGCCGGCGAGATCCGCACGCGGGCTTCGGCCACGGCGCGGCGTTGCGTGACGGGTTTTGCGCCGACATCAACCATGGAAGCGCGACCGTGCGCATCAAGGTGCGATAGTGATGGTGATAAGGCTCGTGTCTTTACAGGGCGTTTCGTTGATTTCTTCTTTGCCATCGCGGTTTCGTTCGTAGTTCAGTGCATCCATGGATAGAAGGAATTTGGACCCGATGCGCTCTGGTTGGGCGGTACTTCTACAAACCCAGTGCTTGTTGCCGCGGCAGCGATATCGCCAGAGCTCTTCGTTGGCAGTAGGTGCAGTCGGCGTCCGCCGTCTGCAGTGACTCGCTCGCTGACAAGTCGAAACCACCACATGCCGAGTTGTGTACCGTCATCGCCATCAATGTGCAGGCGCGGCGCAGTGAAAGCACCTTGGGGAAATCCGGCAAGCTGCCCAAGCATGGGAATTCCGAGGCGGCGTGCCGTGACCATGACCGAGACCGGATTCCCCGGCAGGCCCAGGATCAGCCGTGGCGCCCGCGCGCCGGTGCGCGGCAGCACCGCCGCGAGCATGGGTCGCCCCGGCCGCTGGGGTAGACGGTGGAACACTGTGGCCGCACCAAGGCGTGAGACCACCTGCGGGACGTGGTCGTGATGGCCCATGGAGACGCCACCAGTCAGGATCACAGCGTCCGCTGATTCAAGCGCCGTTGCCAGTACCGCCGCAAGTACATCGGCATCGTCCGTGGCGTGCAGGTGTGCCACCACTTCGATCCACGACCGCGCGCCAAGGAGCGACGCAAGCACGCTCCCGTTGCTATCACGAATCTGCCACGGCGCGGGCGTTTGATCAGTTGTGACCAACTCATCGCCAGTAATGATGATCGCCACACGCACGCGACGATGGACGCAAACGCTGCTCGCGCCGAACGTGGCGAGCGCGCCGATGGCGGCCGCTCCAATGAGCGTTCCTGCGTGCAGAATTTCAGCACCTTTCGATGCGTTTTCACCCTGGCGGCGAATGAACGCGCCCGGCTGCACTGCGCTCGCGGCAATCTGTAGCAGCGCACATCCGTTGGCGATGCGGACATCTTCATGTCGCACCACGGCGTCTGCGCCGATTGGAATCGGCGCGCCGGTCACGATGCGGATTGCATGACCGGGCTGCATAGAAACTGGCGCGTGGCCGATACTCGCTTCGCTATCGGCGCCGGTCGCAACCGGCAGGCCAGTCGTCGAGGCCATTCCGTTCAGGTCCGCAACGCGCACCGCGAAACCGTCCATCGAACTCATGTCAAGCGCCGGGTTCGCGCGGTCGGCGTGCACTGCCTCAGCGAGCACTCGCCCCGATGATTGTGCCAGCGAAACCGATTCCGTCTCCAGAGGATCCAGATGCGCACACACAGCATCGATCGCCGCGCTCGGCGACTGCGGCTCCGTTGGTGCGGCGATGGGGTTCGATGCTGTCATAAACATGATTCCATCGATCGCGTGGGCTCAGGTGCAGGCGATATCGAATTGGATAACAAGGCGCAATGTTACACTGTAAATCATGGTGTTTCGCGTGCTCATCTTTGGTTCACTTGCCCGCGAACTTTCGTGCGCAAGCATTGCCGTTGATGTGCCTGACAACGCGTCCGTGCGCGATGTCAATGAGGCGCTTGCTGCGTCTCATCCGCACAAAGCGACGTTCTTTCGTGGGGCGCGGCTCGCGGTGAATCATTCATTCCGGTCAGCAGATGTACCACTCCGCGCTGGCGATGAGATCGCACTCGTTGAACTGGTAGGCGGCGGATGAGCATCACCGTTCGCATCATCGACGGCGCGCTTGGCAATCAGGCGCCTGTTCTGCCACCCGCAGCACAGTTCGGTGCAGCGATCGTGTTTGACGGTGTTGTCCGTGCCGATGAAGGCGGACGCACTATTCGCGCACTCGCCTATGAGGTGTACGAGCCGATGGCTTCGAACATGCTCACTGAACTCGGGCGCGAAATGCTGGCAAAGTACGGGCTTGTTTCCATCATCGTTGAACACAGCCGTGGTGAAGTCCCGGTGGGGCAGCGATCGTTCCGCTTGACTGTGTATGCGCTCCATCGTGCAGAGGCCTTAGCAGCAGTCGGCGAGTTCATTGACCGCATGAAACGCGATGTGCCAATTTGGAAGACTGCGTTGACTGACGCTCCGACGGCGTCGTGATCACGCATGCTCAGCCATCGCAGGCAGCCTGAAAAAGAACAACGCCCACGGGTGAAAGTTCCCGAGGGCGTTGCACACGAACGGACAGAGAGGGATTCGAACCCACGGAAAGTGCGAGCACCTTCGGCGGTTTAGTAAACCGCTGCCTTAAACCACTCGGCCATCTGTCCAAGCGAAAGCATGATACCGATCATCCAAGGCCCTTAGGGGCAGGCGCCCCAGCCGCTCAAGAGCACTGCCATGTCACCGCCTTCGACGATGCCGTTTCGATCGAGATCCGCGTTGCAGCCCGCACACGGGCCCCATTGGCTCAGCATTGAACCAAGATCGGCACCGTTGACTGATCGATCGCTGTTGAGATCACCAACGCACGGCAACTGGCTGCGGTAGCGGATCACCACCCGTGCTTCTGAATAGGTGCACACCGTGTTCACGGTGTTCGATGGAACGAGCGTAAACAGAACAGATGTACCGTTTCCGATTGCGGCATTGAAGGTCGCCGCCGGAATGGATGTACGACGTGAGAACACGCCACAGTCTGAGCCCGTGAAACCGATGACCGCTCCAACACTGGTGGTGCCGATTTTCAGCGCTAGCGATTCGTCAGCAGCGCTGAGGTCGCCAACAGCAGTGGTGCTGATGTCCACCACGGTTCCGTCAGCGGCGCGCGGAACGGTCGGTGCGGTGAATGTTGAGATTTGGCCCGTGAGCGGGAAAGGGAGGATCGGAGACACCACATAATCCTGCTCAAGAGACTGGGTGACGGAGCAGCGATAGTTGGCCATGGCAATCGCTGTTTCGTTCAAGGTTCGCGCGTTGTCTGCCTCGGGTAGTCCGGTGGGCGATCCTGCAAAGTTCACGAGTGGACTTGAGAATCGTGGAATCCGAGTGCCGGGCGAGTAGGCCATGACCGTTCGAAACTGCGTGCCGCCAGTAGTATTGAATCGGTTACCAACGGAGTAAGCGAACACGCCGCCCGATGTGCATCCGCCGCCATCGCCCACAGCATGGCAGCAACCTTGGTTATGCCCAACTTCGTGGGAAAAGGTCAGTGCTCCAAGCGCGCAACTCCAGACAGTCACGCTGAATCCGTATGACGCCGAAGTGGCGGTTCCCAAGAGATACCCAACACCGCAGTAACTGGGGTTGGTGCCAGTGAGCAGACTGACTACATCCGCGCCCGTAGCTGTTCGCTCAGCGTGCACCGCGTCCAGGATGCCGTCACTGGTTGAGCGCAGTTCGCTCAAGACAGTGGAGCCAGCGTCGCCTGTATATGCCTCGGTGACTCCGTAGCCGACAGCGCGCATGCGCAGGTTGATATTGCATGCCATGTAGATGTGATTAGAAATGGCTACCGATGCTTCTGCCAACGCACGAATGGCAACCTCGCCACCGGCAGCACTGGAGGCGGTGGGGGTCCACTTCACCAAGATGTCAAGGGTTCCACCATCGTCGCAGTTGCCTGCCACGCCACCTTCATTCGGAACCACGGTTGGCACTTCAATGGCGCCACCGCAATCAGGGAAGGGCGCTCCCTGTTCAAACACGTTGAAGGTGCCGTCGCCAAGTGGAAGTGACTGCAGCACTCGACCATCGGCGCCGTGTGCCACCAGTACGCGACCAACATTCGTCTCGATCTGCATCAGCCAACCGCCCGCGGAAGCATCTTTGCCATCAATTCGGCCTTCCCATACGCCCGGTGTGTGAATCGTTTCGGTGGCGCTGATGGAGCCGTACCCGCCGAAGTCAAAGGTGCGTCGATCGCCATCAGCGGCGAGCAAGTTGCCTGCAAACAGAAGCGTGACGGAACTGATGAGGGATGCCGAGCGTGTCAAATGACTCTTCATGGGTTTCCTGATAGTCGAGGTCGGATCAAGAGTAGTCGCTATGTCGCACGGCGCCAATTGCATATGCGCACTTGCTCGTATATCAGCATGCTTATTTGTGATTTCACAGTCTGCTCGAGCGTACTATTTGGTTACCGAACCTTGGTATCCGCTGTTTCGCGGGCCAGCAGGCTGTCAATGACGGCGCGGACGGATGGCTCATCCGACGCGCTCAGTCCCGCGCGCACCACATTGCCGTCTTGATCCAGCACTGCCAGACTGGGAATGCCCACCACTCCAAACTCCTTGTTGAAGACGTCTTCCTTGGTGATGGCAACCGTCCAAGTCATGCCCATGTCTTGCATGAAGAGCATCGTCTCCTGCTGCTCGCGTTGGATATCACCAGGGCACTTCACTGGCGCACGCTGGCGATGCGCAACCCGCCCCTGCAAGCTGGTTACACCCACGATGGCAACTTTGTCAGCGGGATACCGCGCGCGCAACAGCGCCATCTTTGGAAAGCTGGCAACGCATGGGCCACACCATGTCGCCCAGAAATCAATCACCACAATCTTGCCGCGCAGGTCAGACAGTTGATTCCATGGTGTTGAGCCATCGGCGTTGCGAACCCATTCGCAATGAAGCTCCGGCGCAGTGCGTCCGGTGAGTTCGCCGCGCCCAGCAGCACTTTCCAAGCGACGCAAGATTCGCCGTAGACCCAAACTCGATAACTCAAGGCGTGCCGACTTCTTGGCTGAGTCCTTGGCTTCTTTGCTTCCCTTGGTTTCCGTACTCCTCGCATCACGAAGCGTGGCAGCCATGGCGGTGTTCTTGGCAATGGTTGCCTTGACGCATGCCAGCGCCGCAGTGTGTGCAGCGGTTGCTTCTTGCTCCGGTAGCGCAACCCGCGCAACATCGACGAGCGTGTCAAGTTTTAAGATGATCGCGGCGGACGCTTTGCCATCACTCAGCGTTGCGACCAGTGCACGCACCATATCGGCATGTGGAGCAAGATCAGCAGGGCTCGCATTGGCCAGAACATCAAGCAATTCGCTGCCAACTTTCGTCTGCATTCCATTCTGCGCCGCGCTGCGCTTCAAGAGCGGCATCGGATCGATTGGCTTGTCATCGCGTTGCGAAATCAGCATGGCTTGCAGCACTGCGCACTCAAATCCTTGCACATCGTCAGGGACTGATTTTTCAGCGAGGACAGCAATGAACTGGTCCCGCACTTGGGGTGACGCCGCCGCACGTGCGCGTTGGTCGAACAGTTGCGAAGCCTTCATGGTGGCAAGATCGCGGTCAACAGCCTTCGCCTCTGCGGGCGGAGCGGTGCTCGTGGTGACCTCTGATGCGCAGCCAGAAAGCATGATCGTCGATAGCAGCACGCAAGCAGTAACGGTTGTTGGATTCATAATGTGTGTGTTCCACTCATCAGCCACCGACGGCAGACATTGGTCGCGCTGGCTGTGTGAATGCTGGTGAGGAAATCTGGTGTCCGGACAACTTTGTCCAAGTGACATCAATCAAGAATCGCTCAATGTCTGCGTCGCTGGCTCCATTCCGGAGGAGCGGCAGAAGACCCCATTCGGTGGTGCTAAACAGGCACGGACGAACGAAGCCATCGGCAGTCAGCCGCAAGCGGCTGCATGCACCACAGAACGGGCTACTCACTGGGGCGATGAAACCCACAGTACCGAGTGCGCCGTCGGCAAATCGGTAGGTGCGCGCCGTGCTATGCGCATCATCGGTACCGGTTGGGAGCAGCGCGAACGTCTGCTCGATCGCGGCACGCGTCTCCGCCGCTGGCACCATGAGCGTGCGATCCCACGCGTGCGCAGAGTCAAGTGGCATGTATTCAATGAAGCGCATTTCAACGCCAAATCGCCGGGCAAGTTTGGCCAGATCGACTGCTTCGTCATCATTCACTCCGCGAACGAGCACCGCATTCAGTTTGAGCGGTGTGAGTCCTTCGGCGAGACACGCGTCAATACCTGCCAGCACATCGTCCGGCGTTGCCGTTGAACGGGTCACACGCGCGAAGCGATCAGCGCGTACGGAGTCGATACTGATAGTGACGCGGTCGAGTCCAGCGCGCTTCCAACGTGCAAGGGCGCTGCGGGTCAGCAACGATCCATTGGTGATCATTGCAATCTCCACACTTGTTGTGCTACGGATACCGGCAATGATCGCCTCCAGTTCCGGATGCAAGGTTGGCTCGCCGCCGGTGATCCGAATCTTGCGCACCCCAAGCCCCTCGGCGATTCCTGCCATGCGCACGATCTCGCTTGGCGTCAGTAGCCGGTCGGCAGG
>CALQCP020000044.1 GCA_943329105.2 Chitinophaga pinensis
GGCGTGGAGAGTGCGGGACCGCCGGGCGCGGTGTTGGCAGGCGGAGCAGCGGCGAATGCCGGCTCGATGGTGATCACGGCGAGAAGGATGCCGGACGCAATGGTGGCGATACGCATGAATGGAGTTTAGGGGGGTGGGGGCGTTGGGCAAAGGGCAAAGATGGCATTCGTGGGCGTGCGCCGCTGCACCGATGCTCACTTCTTGACCGTATTTCTGCTCGACTACCACTTATGAGCTCGTCGACCTCGTCATCAAGCGCCCTCACTTCCGCTTTACTGAGCGCGCCCCCCGCTCCCGCCCATCGCCGGGGCTACCAGCATCTGCCCACGCATCGGCACTGGAGCATTCAGCCGCCGATGATTGGTGCGATTGCGGATGTGATCGCCATCGTCCTGTACTCCGTATGGATCCTGGTGGAACACCCGGAAGAAAAATGGCGGCTCGTCTACCGACTTGGTCGCCTCTTAACACTCAATGAAGATCCGCTTGGTGCGGTAGCGGGCTCCGTCGCCAGTTTCATGGACTGGATGCCGATCGCCGCGCAGGTGTTGGCCACCATCGCCGCCATCATGTTTGCGTTCGAACTCTTTCGGTTGCTTGCAGGTGGTGCGTACGACCGCTTGCGCACCACGATTCGGAGCCACCTTTGGCCGAATCGCCGCCGGGTGATTCTCATTGGCGATGGTCGTGCCGCGCATTGGATCGCGGACGACATTCTTGCGTACCACGCGTCCATCGGTCGCGGCGTGCTACTCACGCACCTGCGCACGGAGCGAACGCCAAGCACGCTTGTCCATCCGCTTGGTGCGTTGATGGTGCTGCAGGTGCATGCCATTACCCAGCGCTGCCTGCGCCAAGCTGATATTGCTCACGCTGATGATGTGGTGATCGTTGGCGATGGTGATTCGCGCAACCTGGAGGCGTTGGTGCGCTGCTCGGAAGCACTGCATGCCACCCCTTCGCGGCGAACGACGGTGCACGTTCGGATTGATTCGCCGGAATGCGCTGAGCAACTCAATCACGCGGTGGAAACCAGCGATCGGTGGCGCCACTACTGCCTGGATGTTCGTGTCTTTTGCCCCGATGAAATGGCCGCTCGCCAAGCACTGGCCGTGTGGTCCGGAACCGTGCCCGCCGCGCCGCAACAGATTGAAGAAGTGCTGATGATTGGCCTGGGTGAATCGGCCGCAGCATTCCTAGCGATGCTTGCTGATGCCACCACACCCGCCCCCGCCAAGCCGCGCCGCGTCAACCTCATGGACATGCACCCGGAGCGCGCGTGGGCACGGGTCAAGGCAAACTTTCCGCAAGCATGCGCGCAGTTTGAGCCGCACCTGATTCATGAGAGCGCAGATTCAGATGCGCTCGGTAGTGCATTGAATGACATGGTGGCTCGCACCACCGGCAATCTCTTGATCAGCGTTTCGGTGGGTGATGTTGATGGCAACCTTTCCATTGCGCTCCGGCTTGCCTCCATGGTGCGCGCGCTGCCGCCATCAAGTCGGCGCATCACCATCTTTGTTCGGCAGTCGCTTGCCGTGAACCTTGGTTCGCTGTTAGTGCGGAACGCCAATCCACTGAACACCGCCCCGGAATTGCGCGTGTGGGGTGGACTTGAGGACAGCTTCCCCGTGGATCTCTTACCGTGGGAGGGCGGGGTTACGGATGGGGGCAGCTCCGTTCGCTGACGCCGCTGGAGTGCTGGTGACCCAGATGTTTCGGAAACGAACCGGACCCTCGGCGTCGCTTGGGTGACTTTGCAACAGGATGCGCGCGGGCCCGGGTGCTTCCGTGCCGCTGAGTCCGGTCTTGTCTTTCACTTCAACATCGTTGTGAACAAGTACGCCGTTCCAGACGACCGTCATTCGTGCGTTTTTTAGCTTGCGGGGCGCGGTCTTTCGGGCGCGCGCATCCGCGGGGTCATCCGACGTGCTCCCGCTACTGGTGCTTGTTTCCCACTTTGGCGCGGTGAACCAAATGTCGTAACTCTGCCACGTGCCCGCGCCCGTACTTGCATTCACGTCGGGCGCCGTCTGGCGATAAATGCTTCCGGCTTCATTGAATTGCGGCGGCTCTGGCGCTTGTGCGCTGTTCATGATTTGCACTTCGTAGCGCTCCATCAACTTGATGCCACTGTTGCCGTTGCGCTGCCCGTCCTTGACATTGCCACCCGCTGGACTCAGCCACTCAAGGTGCACAAAGCAATCCCCGAACGCGGCGCGCGAGACGATGTCAAACTCGCCAATGCCGTCCTTTGGACTGTGCACCGCAAGTGATCCATCACGTTCGACTTTCCAATCGCATGGTGCTCCATCCTTTGCCATTTGCATGGCGCTTGCATGTGACGATGCGCCGTCATAGAGCCACAGCGCGTCGGCGGTGGGAACTGGTGAACCAACGAAGTGTTCGAACGCAATGTCCTTCTTAGAAATTGCGTTGAGCGTGTACCAAGCGTTTGTGCTCCAGGGCTCGGTGCCGTCAGCGGACTTCATGTTCTTGAGAGTAATGGCGTAGACGCGGCCAGGCGCAAGATCTGCAATTTCCAGCAGCGATTGCCGCGAATCTGGCGATGCCGTTGCGCTCGGCACTTGGTGCAAGCGCACATCAACTTTCGGCCCGCCGTACTGCTCGGTTGGTTCGTATCGCCAGCTCTTCACTTCGTAGTGCGCAGGATCCACAAGCGCCGCAGCATCGACTGGCTGAGTGAAAGTAATCATGAAACCCTTGGGCGCGCTCTGCACACGCAACATCTCAAACGTCGCGCCGCGCGCAGCATCCGGACCGGCGTGCCCGTCCCACGCGGGTGCGAGTCGCTCAAGTCCAAAGGTGTGTCCCTGGTGATTCCAATTTCCGTTGCTGCCCACGCCGCCCAAGTAGAGCGCGCCATCTTCTGGACCCCACACCATGCGGTTGACGCCAGCTTCAATGCCTTGACTCATTGGGAACACGGCGCCCTGGTAACGCGCCATTCCATCAGAACCCGTGATGCGTTCGGCATAGACGCGCGTCACTCCGCCGTACGTGACATCGCCCACATACATCTGCCCGCGATGCGGGCCGTCATGCACCAGCACGGGCTCGCTGGGCGAATTTCCAATCTCGCCGTGCGGGAACCACACCACCGGCGGCTCGGCGGTTTCCGTGCCGATGCGGGTTTCCTGGTGACCGTAGAAGGGCAGTGGCTGATCGCGCGAACTGCGTGTTTCCAGGTGATTCATGCGACTGGCGGGCATCCAGCTGCCCTGATTGTCACACACAAAGAGATCGCCAGCGATCCCGCGACCCATGCCGTTGGGGGTGCGAAATCCACGAGCCTCGCGCTGCAAGTCGCCGCCATTGCGCGCGATGCTCCACACGCTGCCCGGACCGTTCGGCGTGGTAAAGTCACCATCGGTCCCAGGCACATAGTTGGTGAGCCCACCGCGCAATGGAACGCTGGTACTGAACCACAGACGATCCTTGTACGGAACCATGTTGAAGGTGAACTCGTGGTAGTTGGCACTCTGCGGCCATCCGCTTGCAAGGCACTCGTAGCGATCGGCATGGTCGTAGATGCCGTCCGCGCTGGTATCAACGAGACGCGTGATCTCGCCGCGCTGCGTGACGACCAACGCGCCGTTCACCCATGCAAGACCGAGTGGCTCGGAAAGACCCTCAGCCAGAAGCGCTGGTTGTGCGGCGTTCAAGTTTGAAAGTAACCACACTTTGCCATCGTGCTGCCACTCGGCAAGAGCCAGGCGCCCATCGGGTAAGAAGCACAAGGCGCCCACTTGCGGCTTGAAATCAGGTGTTCGAACCTTCTCCAAGCGGTACGCCGGATGTGCGGAAGCGAGCGGCGTGCCATCACCCGGGCGTCGTGCATCGCTAGCGAAACGCCAGCGCTTGATGCCGGGAGAAGTAGCAAATGTTTGACCAGCTTCGGTGCGGAGATTGTCAGTGGGGATATTCGTATAGCCAACCGCGCCTGGCACGCTCCACTGCAAACTCACCAGGAATTTCCCGGTGTCTTCGTAGAACGGAATGCGAATCTCATGCAGACCGGCAGTGAGTTCAAGTCCATCCTCGCCGACGAATCCGGCAAGACGTTCGGTGTCATAGAGCTCGCGCCCGTCAATCAAGAGGCGCGCGCCGTCATCACCGACGAGTCGAAACATGTGGCGGCCGGGTGTGTCGATCCGGATCCAGCCGCGCAGTTCGCCAACGAAGTGATCGACAAGTGGACCGTCGTCCGCGGCGATTGGGTCGCGGATGGCTGCAATACTGGTGACAATCTTGTACGCGTTTGGAGTCTGGCCATCATCCACACGCGGCCAGCGCGGGAGATCGCCTTCAAGCCGCCACGCCCAGAGTGTGAGGCCCGGGATGGTGTTTGTTGGCGGCGTGCTTTGCGCGCGCGCCATGGTGGCGCACAACACGAGTGAAACCGCGATTGCGCGCATCACTTCTCGTCTCCATCTTCAACGCCAATTTCAGCAACCGTGCGCGTTTCGCTCAGCGTCGTAAACCAGATGTAATCCTCTGGAATACCGTTCGTTTCAATGCGCACGCCTTTACCCTTGGCGGTTACTCGCTGCGACGCCTCGACGCGCGTTCCATCCTTTGAAACGAGGTCAAAGCGCAACAGCACTGCATCGGGAGTGAGTTCGTATCCCTTCCAATTCACCGTCAGTCCGTACCCCTCGCCGTCCATCCATGTGACTTCTTCACCTTCGAGGCGCATGGCGCGCAGGGGCTTTGGCGAAGTTCCTGTATTCGTCCATTCAACGGACGCCGGACGCGCGGGGCCATTCATGATCTTGAAGTTCCACTGCCACTCAAGATCGCTGGTGACGTGCGTACAACTCTCAAAGTGCAATCGCTCGCGGCCATCATTCTCAACAGCGCGAACGGTGACTGGCGTGCGGCCTTGTTCATCAAATGCAATGAGCAATGAATACCAGACTGGCATGCGCGCGCCGCTGGCAGTCGGCATGGAAATCGTTTGTCCTGGTTGCAGGATCACATCTGGATTGGTCGCCACGGGCTGCGTTCGGTCACGCAGAATTTCACCGCGCGGACGCGATGTGTCTTGGCTGAAATCATGCACTTTCCCACGCCACTCCACATCGCCGCGCCAGATGACGTCGTACGAAGCCGTGCGCGGATTGAACGCGCACCACACGCCGTTCCCTGCATCAATGAGCACCATGGCCGCGCGGTCTCGAAACGCTGCGCGATGTACCCGCGGCGCGGCGGATGGCGCCGCGGTCGCGGGTGGCGCGACCACCGGCGTGGCGGCTTCCTGTGCGGCGACTGGATCAGCGACCGCCTGCGGTTTGGTCACTTGCGGCGCGGCTTCCTGCCCGACCACTCGCGCGCTGGTCACGGTCAGCGTAATAAGTGACGCAAATGTAGCGAGTCTCGTGCTTTGCATACCCGGCGTACTTTATAGGAGGAGCCAATCACATGGAACGAGTCTGCTTTCGACTGAAACTTCGCCCGGACCTGCTTGATGAGTATGTGGCTCGTCATCAAGCGGTATGGCCCGAGATGCTTGCAGCGCTTTCGGCTACCGGGTGGCACAACTATTCATTGTTCCTTGATCGCGCAGACTGCACGTTGGTTGGTTACTTTGAGACCCCCAATCTGCAGGCCGCGCTCGATGGAATGGCTACCACCGAAGTCAACGCCCGTTGGCAAGGCGAAATGAAGAAGTACTTCGTAGATCTTGATGGTCGTCAGCCCGATGAAGGATTCGTGCAACTTGAGCGTGTGATGTATTTGCAATGAATCAACAGCCCAACACCTATTCCACCATCGTGATCGGCGTCGGCACCATGGGTTCCGCCGCGTGTATGCACCTAGCGTCGCGCGGGGAACGGGTGCTGGGTATTGACCGCTATCCCGTGCCGCACAACCTTGGCAGCCATCACGGCGGTAGTCGCATCATTCGTGATTGCTACTTCGAGTTGCCTGACTACGTTCCGCTGCTCTTGCGTACGCGCGCGGGGTGGGAAGCACTCGAACGCGAATCGATCAAGTTCGGCGCGGACGCAACATTTCCACTCGTGCATCGCCCCGGCGTTCTGTACATCGGTGCGCCCGGTAGCGAAGTGGTTGGACGTTCCCACGCTTCCGGCGCTGGACACGGTGTTCCATGCGAGCCGCTCGACGCACCTGCTGTGCGTACAAGTTTCCCGCAGTTCAACATTCCTGATGATTGGTCTGCGCTCTTTGAACCGGGCTCTGGATTCGTTCGCCCGGAACGCGCAGTGGCCGCCGCTGTCCGCGTCGCGCGTGCGCACGGCGCTGATATCCATGAGGGCGAGCGCGTCATTGAATGGTCTGAAACAGCCAATGGCGTGCAGGTTCGCACCGATCGCGGCACCTACGAAGCTGGCTCGCTCGTCATCACTGCAGGTGCATGGACGCCGAGCCTGGCGCGCACGCTTGGCGTCACGCTCACGCCGCTGCGCGTCCCGATCGTGTGGCTTGCGCCGTGTGACGCAGCGCTCTGCGCATCGCCGCGAATGCCTGTGTGGTACATCGATCGATCCATCGCGCAGGACGAACAATCAACGAGGGCACAACACACCAATAGCGTTACGCCCGTCGGCGAATCACTTCCTGCCACCGACATCAAACCAGTTGGTCACACACTCCCCGGTATCTATGGAATCCCAACAGCCCCCGGCCAAGACGCGCCTGGCGGCGTCAAGATCGCGCTGCACGGAGCTGGAACACCGTGCGACCCAGACGCGCCGCGCGTGCCTGCCACTGCTGACGAAATCGAAGAGATCCGAAGCATCACCTGCGAGTTCATCCCCGCCGCCGCTGGCCCCGCATTGGCGAGTGCCATCTGCCTGTACACCAACAGCCCCGACCAACACTTCATCGTGGATCGCATGCCGGGCTGCGCGCGCACATGGATCGCGTGCGGATTCAGCGGTCACGGATTCAAGTTCATGCCAGTACTTGGTGAAGCGCTCGCGGATCTTGCCATGAACGGGTCGACGCCGTTGCCGATTGGATTCCTAGCCCGGCGGGCATGAATAAATAGGTGCCGTTCACACCTGTCCCCATTTATCGTGGAAATTAGGGACAGTGGTGAACGGCACCTATTTCCTAGAATGGTGGGTCTATGACCACCCACGATCCCTTCAATGCGCGCACTACGCTGAAGACCGCTACCGGCGACCGCACCTACTACCGTCTCGATGCACTCAAGTCGCTCGGGCCGATTGAACGCTTGCCGTATTCCATCCGCGTGTTGCTCGAAGCGTGCCTGCGCAATTGCGACGGCCGCATCGTCACCAAAGAACACGTGCAGAAGATCTGCAACTATGACCCAGCGAAGGTCGCCGAAGAAGAGATTCCGTTCATGCCCGGCCGCGTGGTGCTGCAGGATTTCACCGGCGTTCCATGCGTGGTGGACCTTGCTGCCATGCGCGACGCGATGAAGCGTCTCGGCGGCGATCCAAAGAAGGTCAACCCGCTGGTTCCGTGCGACCTGGTGATTGACCACAGTGTGCAGGTCGATGCGTTTGCAAGCGGCATGGCGTTGACCATCAACGGCGAACTGGAGTTTGATCGAAACAAGGAGCGCTACGAGTTCCTCAAGTGGGGCCAGAAGGCGCTCTCAAACTTCCGCGTGGTGCCGCCAGCCACCGGCATTGTGCATCAAGTGAACCTTGAATACTTGGCAAAAGTGGTCTGGGAACAGGACGGGGTTCTCTATCCAGACAGCCTCGTTGGCACCGACAGTCACACCACCATGATCAACGGATTGGGCGTGGTTGGCTGGGGTGTTGGTGGCATTGAGGCCGAGGCAGTCATGCTTGGTCAGCCGATTTACATGCTGATTCCTGAGGTTGTTGGCGTGCGCGTCACTGGCAAGTTGCCGGAAGGCACCACGGCGACGGACCTGGTTCTCACCATCACGCAGATCCTGCGCAAGTTTGGCGTGGTCAACAAGTTTGTGGAGTTCTTCGGCCCAGGTCTTGCCGAAATGTCATTGGCAAATCGTGCAACGATCGCCAACATGGCTCCTGAATACGGCGCCACCATCGGCTTCTTCCCGGTCGACAATCACACGCTTGATTACATGCGCCTCTCTGGTCGCAGCGAAGATCTCATCAAGACGGTTGAGCAATATTGCAAGGCCAACATGTTGTGGCGCGAGGACTCCACCAAGATCACTTACACCGCAGTCGTTGATATTGATCTTGCTTCGATCGTCCCGAGCCTTGCTGGCCCAGCGCGCCCGCAGGACCGCGTTCCGCTTAATGAAATGAAGTCTGCTTGGCAGCGCGAATTGCCTAAATTCCTTGAGAAATCCAGTGCTGGCGGCAAGCCCGGAGCCGGCATGCAGTCCGAAGGTGGCACCGCTGTTGCCACCGAGCCAAGCAAAGTGGCCGTGCGCGATGAAGCAGGCAATGAGTATCAACTCACCCACGGCGACATCGTCATTGCTGCCATCACCAGTTGCACCAACACCAGTAATCCGAACGTCATGATCGGCGCTGGACTGGTTGCCAAGAAGGCTGCAGCGAAGGGCCTCACTCGCAAGCCATGGGTGAAGACGAGCCTTGCACCTGGTAGCAAAGTGGTCACGGATTACCTGGTAAAGGGTGGTCTTCTCAAGCCGCTTGAAGACCTGGGCTTCTATCTCGTCGGCTACGGATGCACGACGTGCATCGGTAACAGCGGACCGCTGCCGGACCATATCGGCAAGGCGATCAAGGATGGCGACCTCATGGTGGCCAGCGTCCTCTCCGGCAATCGCAACTTTGAAGCGCGCGTTCACCAGGATGTGAAGGCGAATTACCTGGCAAGTCCGCCGCTGGTGGTCGCGTATGCGATCGCTGGCACGGTGAACATTGATCTTGCCACCGAGCCACTCGGCACCGGAAATGACGGAAAGCCCGTGTATCTCAAGGATATTTGGCCGTCGCAGAAGGAAGTGGACGACGCGGTTGCTGCGTTCGTGACGCGCGAACAGTTCACGCACGAGTACGCGCACGTCTTTGAAGGCAGCGAAGAGTGGCGCGCCATTGCCGCTGCCTCAAGCGAGATGTATCCGTGGGATTCCAAGAGCACGTACATCCAAAATCCCCCATATTTTGAGGGAATGTCGATGCAAGTGGGCACCATCGCGCCGATCGCTGGAGCGCGCTGCTTGGCGTTCTTGGGCGACAGCGTGACCACCGATCACATCTCCCCGGCCGGCAATATCAAGTCGGACTCGCCCGCTGGCAAGTTCCTTGCGGAGCACGGCGTGAGCGTGGCGATGTTCAATAGTTACGGCAGCCGCCGCGGAAACGATCGCGTGATGACGCGCGGAACGTTTGCGAATACGCGCATCCGTAACAAGATCACGTCGGACAAGACCGGCGGCTGGACCCGCGACTTCACCGACGGCGGCAAGGAGAAGTTCATCTACGACGCAGCCATGGCGTACAAGGCCAAGGGCATTCCGCTGGTGGTGCTCGCGGGTAAGGATTACGGCATGGGTTCCAGCCGAGATTGGGCTGCAAAGGGCACCATGCTCTTAGGGGTGAAGGCCGCGATCGCTGAGAGTTACGAGCGCATTCATCGCTCGAACCTGGTTGGTATGGGCGTGCTTCCGCTGCAATTCCTTGATGGCCAAACCGCCGCGACGCTGGGCCTGGATGGCACCGAAACATTCAGTATTGCAGTGAATGATCGCGTTGAGCCGCGGCAGAAGATTGAGGTGACCGCGGTAAAGACCGATGGCACCAAGGTGCAGTTTGAAACGCTGTGCCGCATCGATACGCCGGTTGAAGTTGACTATTACCGCAACGGCGGAATTCTGCACACCGTGCTGCGCCGGATGGCAGCAAGCTGAGATTGATGACAGCAGCGGATGCGTGAGTCGCATGCAGTTGGCGGCGCTGATACGTGTGACAGCGAAGAATTTCCGCAGTAAATCCCGAGTACTTCAGTCACCGCGTCCATACTGACGCGGTGACTGTGCTTTTACGACAACTTCAAGCCATCGCCGACGAGTTGCTCGGCCGCGGCCTGCCCGCGCCAGCCGATGCACTGCGTCGCGCGCGATTTCGCCCTGATCCGCCGTGGACATGGTGCGAGCGTTGTGGCGTGACGATGCAGGAGCGAGCGTGTCGATGTCGAACGCGCCGCGCTGGTGATGCCGCGCCGGAATGGATCGTGCGTCTTGGTGCGCATGCAGGCCCGTTGCGTTCCTGGGTTGTTGATGTGAAGCACGCCGGATGGGAGTCAATGGCGGAAACGCTTGGCGCTGCGCTCGGCCAGCAGTTACTTGATTGTGGCCTGATTTCTAGGGGTGATCGTGATGTACTGATTGTTCCAGTGCCATCGCCATGGTTGCGCACGCGCGCGCGTGGCATCGATCATGCAGGTGCCATTGCTGCAGCCGTTGCACGTACATGTGATGCCCGATGTTGCATTGCGTTGCGGCAACAGCTTGGTGCAACGCAGGTTGATGCTGCTGCGCGTGCAGGTCGCATGACGCGCGCGCATCGATTCAGTGCACGTCGGTGCGCGCGGCGCGTTGCAGGGCGTCATGCGGTGCTGGTGGACGATGTTCGCACCACTGGATCCACGCTTGCCGAGGCGGCAGCGGTCCTCCGCGGGGCAGGGGCGGTCCGGGTGAGCGCGGCGGTGGTCAGTGTAAAGGACTGAAATTGGTGCCCAATATGCACATTTCTGCTTGCGAACTTATTGAGCCTCTCTTATAATCCAACCATTCAGGCCGCCCCAAGGGCGATGGAGACTCGGAACGCCACCGGCGCCCATGCGTCGGTGCATTTTCCTTGGGAAATTCCTTGCCTGGGGCACCCAACCCCCTTGACGGCAACTTTGATTTCGTTACAATTCGCGACCCGCTTCGGATTCGTCCGATGCGGCCTTTCTTTGACAAGTGAACAGTTGGAACGCCGCGAGGATGCGCCGGCGTCGGGACTCATCACGATGGGTTCACGACGTCAGCCTGCAAATGCAGGCAAAGCAGTCGATCACAGTCGACTGCCTGGACATCTCTCGTGAAGCCAAACGAAGACATGGTTATATCCACAGCCATCTCCTACCTTTCAAGCTGTAAAACGCTTGAAAGTGAGGCGAATGGATGTCCAAAAATTGCCGAGATTGCCATCTCGGCACGTCAGAACACGTAAGTGTGGACTGACGATAAAAGACCGGTCCGTCCTATGGACGGATCGCCAGGCAACCTTCATTCGAAGCAAAGCGGGTTTACCCGCAGAGTAGAGAACTTAATTGAAGAGTTTGATCCTGGCTCAGATTGAACGCTGGCGGCATGGCTAAAACATGCAAGTCGAACGATGTAGCAATACATAGTGGCGAAAGGGCGAGGAATAGATTCCTACATACCTCGAGGTCGGGGATACCCCGGAGAAATCCGGATCAATACCCGATGTGGTCGAGAGATCAAAGGTTTACCGCCTTGAGAGTGGGGAATCTCCTATCAGCTAGTTGGTGAGGTAATGGCTCACCAAGGCGAAGACGGGTAGCGGGTGTGAGAGCACGGCCCGCCGCATCGAGACTGAGACACTGCTCGGACTCCTACGGGAGGCTGCAGTAACGAATCTTCCGCAATGCGCGAAAGCGTGACGGGGCAATGCCGCGTGCAGGATGAAGCCCCTCGGGGTGTAAACTGCTGTCAGGGTGCAGGAAAGACATGACCATACCCAAAGGAAGCACCGGCTAACTCTGTGCCAGCAGCCGCGGTAATACAGAGGGTGCGAGCGTTAATCGGAATCACTGGGCTTAAAGGGTGCGTAGGCGGATGCATAGGCGCTTTGTGAAATCCCACGGCTCAACCGTGGAATTGCTTGGCGAACCATGCGTCTTGAGGTTGGTAGAGGTCACTGGAACGATAGGTGGAGCGGTGAAATGCGTAGATATCTATCGGAACGCCAAAGGTGAAGACAGGTGACTGGGCCAAATCTGACGCTGAGGCACGAAAGCGTGGGGAGCAAACGGGATTAGATACCCCGGTAGTCCACGCTGTAAACGATGCATACTTGGTCGGAGTGGTTTGACTCCATTCCGGCCGTAGGAAAACTGATGAGTATGCCGCCTGGGGAGTACGGTCGCAAGATTAAAACTCAAAGGAATTGACGGGGGCTCACACAAGCGGTGGAGCATGTGGCTTAATTCGAAGCAACGCGAAGAACCTTA